>CAYITT010000101.1:0-3775 GCA_964366275.1 uncultured archaeon | reverse complement strand
AGAAACAAGAATACCAGAAATACTCCGCCTGCCATCAGGAGTGGCGGTGCGCTCTGTTCTACTGCCGCAGCAACCGATGGATCATCGCTGAAAGCTGCTGTTAATGTGCCCATAACACCTAATTGCGGGTTTAGAAAGAACACTATCAGGAAAGGCAGCATGCCACGTACCAGAAATACTGCTATAAACATACCCCATGTAAGGAACCAGCGCCTTGCCCAGTGCGACATATTTGACAGGACATCTGCATTTATCACCGCATTATCGATGCTACTAACGAGCTCGAAAAGCGAAAGACCGACAATAGTTAATGCTGCAATTAGAATGTCCATGTTTATACCTTCTTCTTTATCGTAATTTCAAGGATTTATACTACATAATACAAAAACTTTTATATAAGTCGGAAAAGAACCAATATAAGTGGTAGCATGCCAACTGACAAGAAATTTCTTGCGATAATAATTCTTACATGTCTTGTTGTTCTTGGTATATTGTCTTTTGGGTTTTTCGGCCCGTCTAATGTAGTTAGATACGTGGTTGCGATACTAGGACAGGTTGCCATAATAGCTCTCGCGATTCTCATAGGCATTGATAGCGTAAGGACATTCACGCTCAAGAGCGCGATAGGAAAATCACTGGCATTAATTTAATACTTGCAGGCATGGCAATATGGGGAATTGGCAACCTGATCTGGTTTTATTACAATATATCGGGTGTTGAAACGCCATATCCATCACTAGCTGATGTCGGCTATCTGGGAATGATACCTTTCGCGGCTGCTGGACTGTTCATAATGCTTCGGGGGGTAAAGACAGACGTAGATAGCAGAACACTTCTGAAGTTAGCTGTCCTTCCTGTCATCGTGTTCGCGATGGTTTACATATTTTTCATACAGTCCAAGCTTGCTGAAAACACGTCAACGCTTTTGATGGCGCTGAACATCGCCTATCCAGTGGGTGACATGATATTTTTGTCTCTTGCATTGATGATACTTAGTGTCGTGAAGGGGAGCAAGTTCTCGAAACCGATCGCAATAATATGTGCAGGTTTCATAATAGAGGCCTTTGCAGATTTCTCGTTCTCATGGACAGCCACTGCTGGAACGTACGCCGTTGGTGGGTGGGTTGACATACTCTTCGTGCTGGCATTCTCAGTCATTGGCATCGGGATGCACTACATAAAAAACATCAACAGATAAACAACGTGGAAGTTTTATTAACAGATAAAGTGCATTTATCTATTATGAACATTCTGACTGAAGACAAGGCAGAGAAATTACTAGTCAAGTACATACCTGTAGCGCGCAGTGTGATGACAAAAACACCTATACAAGCGATAGCAGCAACAACTAAGCTCAAGTTCCCGGTTGTGCTGAAATTGATTTCTCCAAAGGCGATACATAAGACAGAGGTAAACGGCGTTAGGATTGTCAACAATCACGACGAACTCAGGCATGAATATTCTGATTTATATAAGACTGCGCAAAGGAAGAAACTTCCGTTCGAAGGCGTGCTGGTCCAGGAATTTGTAAAAGGACATGAATTGATAATCGGCCTGAAAAACGATCCTACATTTGGACCGATAGTCGCATTAGGCTTCGGGGGCAAATACGTTGAAGTCATAAAAGACGTTACTTTCCGTGCATGCCCTATCGACGACAAAGAAGCACAGAAGATGATCGACGAGCTGAAATACAAGAAGATACTTTACGGGGTCCGCGAGGAAAAGCCCTCGAATCTCAAAGCATTAAGAAAAGCCCTCGTCAATATATCAAAGAACGGAGATTCCGGAAAGATAGAAGAGCTGGATATAAATCCCTTTATATTAAGTGACAACGAAGTAAAAGCCGTCGACGCGCGAATAAAACTGAAGTAACGTCACATGCTTTTATAAACTTATTTATTATTTTATCTTCATGGACGACCAAGATGTTGCAGAGAGACTAAAAATTTATCTCAAGGCACGAAAGGACCAGAATTCAAGGTACACGCATATCGGCGATAATGATTACTCTATATCAGAACTTTATGACCATGTAGACAAAGGGACTGAAATCGGGAAAGGCTTAGTTGCGAGTTACGGACGATTTTTAATTAGAGTAGGCAAATGTCAACAGGAAAGAATGCCGGTATAGGGCTTTATTCTTTGTTTTTCAATTATTCTTATGACTAAAATTCTCTCAGCATCTCAAGTGGCAGAAGCTGCGGACATAATAAGAAAAGGCGGTATTGTAGCCTTCCCGACGGAAACTGTCTACGGACTTGGCGCGAACGTGTTTGACCTGAAAGCTGTCAAAAAAGTATACGCTGCAAAAGGCCGCCCGAAGGACAATCCAATGATTGTGCACATCGCAAATAAGGCAGACATTTACAAGGTCGCCAGCGAGATACCGCCACTGGCCAAAATGCTCATTGCAAAATACTGGCCCGGTCCGCTGACAATTGTTCTCAAGAAATCATCAGCCATCCCAAAAGAAGTAACTGCCGGGCTCGCCACGGTTGCCGTCAGGATGCCTTCCAATAAGATAGCCCTTGAGTTGATCAAGTTATCCAACACTCCGGTAGCGGCTCCAAGTGCCAACAAATCTGGAAAGCCTTCTGCAACCAGCGCACAGCATGTTCTGGATGACATGAACGGTAAGATAGACGCGGTCATTGACAGCGGTGAAACGGATATAGGTCTGGAGTCAACGGTCATTGACATGACACAAAAAATCCCGCTACTTCTGCGGCCTGGAAAAATAAGCCTGGAAGAGCTGCGGAAACTGCTTGGAAAAGTCAACGTTCACGCTTCCGTCAGGAAAAAAACAAAATCTTTGGCAAGATCTCCTGGAATGAAGTATCGTCACTATTCGCCGGAAACAGAGCTGATTCTAGTAGAGAAAGGCAACACACACGCACTTATCGAAAAATATGCAAAGCAAAAGAAGACTGTTGCGCTGATAACAATGAAAGAAAAGCACTGCGACAACGCGCATGTCATAATTTATTTCAAAAGTATTGAGTCTTTTGCGAAGCATCTTTTTGCCACTCTCCGCGACGTTGACAAGAAAGCAGATGTGATAATTGTCGAAGGAATAAGCGATAAAGAGCTTGGCCTTGCGGTCATGAATCGTCTGAGAAAAGCAGCATCTAAAATTGTTTAAAACGGTTCTGCCAGTTACTTCTTCAACAACACGACTGCTGTAAGCATCAAGAGTTTTTATGAATGAATTTAAATGTCATATGAAACATATGACAATAGGGAATAAGGAAAATATGGTCCAAAAAGAGAAAGTTATAGCAATGGTCGTTCTACTTGTTTTGTTTGGTATTGCAATGTACTTTCTAAATAGCGCGCACAACGCAGACGAGGAAAATGTTATTGTGCAAGCCGTTCAGCAATCTTATACTCCGCCTGAAACTCAACCAATAATTGATGAGGATTATAAGGCACAGGCTTGGCAGGCGGCGGGGGAAGCTCGTAGATATTGTCAAACAAATCCATTTGGAATCTACAGAACAATACTTTATTTAAGAGGACAGCCAATACCCCTTACAGTACAGTGTTAGAGGTGCTGTGGTGGGGGGGAGATAATGAAAACTGATGTCGAAAGAGGGCTAAATGAAAATACATTTATGAAACATAAACTACTTTGGACAGTAGTATTTGGTATTGTAATAATATCTATCTTAATTATCACACAAATAGGATTTTATACAATCCAACCTATTGGAGCTTTACCAGATGGTGTGACTCTCTTAGTTTGGCGAAATAGTGATGACCCATTTTTTAA
>CAYITT010000100.1:0-3775 GCA_964366275.1 uncultured archaeon | reverse complement strand
CTCTTGTCAAGTATTTGAGCTATGTCCTTTGGTTGTAGGCCAATTGAATTCAACATGCGTATTTGATCACGTATTTTATGCTGTCCCACAGCCGTCATAGCTGATAGCTTAATCAGTATGTCAAGCTTTCTAGAAATCTCTTTTAGTTCATTTTCCATCGGTATCACCAGGCTCCTTTTTTCCACCCACTGAAAGCTCTTTCTTTACATGATTCTCCGTTTTACCAAGTATTTTGGCAATTTCACCATGCTTCAAGCCGGCGTCGCGAAGCCTACGAGCCCTAGGGTATAAACCTTTCTCGGTCACGGGTTCAATAGAAAGGCCGATTAATGCATCTAAACGGTTTATAATGGCTGCCTCAAATTCGCTTATCCTTGACTTACTCCCCTTTGGTTTTCCCATTGAAAATCACCTTACAAATAGATAGCATTAGTCTTTTTAAAGCTTCAAAGAAGCGTCGGTATCAAAATTTTGGTGTTTTAGCACTGTAATGTTGAAATATTATTATTATTATTACTAGGCTAAAAATCACTAATGTTTAGCTATAAACGTATCTACATATACTTAAGGCTGGCCGTTAGGCTTTATCATCATCCTGACGTGCCTGAAGGTGCGCACACCGTGGAGTGTGTAATCCAGTATAACCACCGTGCTACCGTTTTTCCCTCTCACACGAAACCAGTATTCGGGTATTACATGATCGTGTTGTGTCTCGATATGTTCCCTTACGTAACGCGCGCATTCAGTACCTGACATCTTGTACGTGTCGGTCTTTTCGTCAAATCTGTTGGTCGCGCTGTCGAAAAATTCCTCTGCCTTCGTCAGCTCGGCTTCGGGAAAAATTTCGACCAGCCTCGCGTAGTAACCGAGAGCGTCGTGCCTGTTGCTTTTCGATTTAGCAAATCCGTATTTCAAAAATTCTAGCATCAACCTTTCTGGTATGGTAAAGCTTAAAAATCAACCAACGAACCTAACTGCTCAGTTTGTTAAATATCCATGTGCAAATTCTCGCTTCTGGAGTGTTTTCCATAATAAGAAAGCACGATAAACAGGATTGTAGTCACCACAATGCTGGGTATGAATGCCGTCTTTGGCATCGAAGGTAGAAATACTAACAGTGTTATAAATCCAATCAATATACTCCAGAACGCAGCTGTAGAGTTCGCACGCTTCCAAAAGAATGCAGCAAGCAGTGACGGTAACAGTATAACTAGAATAAACGTACCTACAAGACCAAGTTGAAGTATATCTGGATACAGAAATGCCGTAGCAAGTCCCAATAAACCAAATAAAACTGTGAATATCCTTGCCATTTTTAGCATTTTATTTTCATCTGCGGTTTTGTTAACGAAAGTCTTATAGAAATCTTTTGTTAATGTCGCTGTACCAACCATTAACATGCTGTCAATAGTTGACATTACAACAGCTAATATTCCTGCTAAGCCTAAACCTAGCAAACCTGTTGGGAGGAATTTTGTTATCAAAACAAATATTATAGAGTTCGGATCAGAATTCGGCAGGGCTACAGCAGCCATCATACCAAGAATTGTTGGCAAGATTGCAAAGGGGATTAGTATCAATGCTCCCAATCGGAACACTCTTTTGGCTGTTTTCTCGCTTTCTGCAGCATAAATTTTCTGCCACATATCCATAGATACGAGCAAAATTGGTATACCTAAAATTAAGCCGCCTATAAAGAATTCAATGCCACTAAATGCAAATGGATCGAAGTAACTTGGTGGTAAAGAATTTAATGAATCTACTCCGCCCAAGCCAACAAATCCGATTGGTATTAGCAAAATAAACAAAAATAATATCATAAGCCAGAACTGTACGAAGTCCGTATAGAAATCGCTTTTTATTCCTGACACAGCAACGTAAGCTATTGTCGCCAAAGCTGACGCGAAAAGTCCTATTTCGAAACCTATTCCCGTAATTATTTTTACAAGGGAGGCGATGGCCACAAATTGCAAAGCTAGGTATACAAAGAATGCTATTAGCGTCATTATAGCTACAATAATACGCACTTTTTCTGAATACCTGATAGCAAAGAAATCACTTATTGTATGAGCATTATACTTTCTGCCAAATTTGTTTATTTTTGGGGCGAAATAACTAATCAGTATTAAGCCTGGAACGTATGCTAATGTAAGTGTTATACCAATTGACACGCCACTTTGATAAGCGCCAGAGGCTGTGCCAAAAATAAAGCCTGCACCGGCAGTGCTTGAAACAAGTGAAGTCACTAAAAGTAGCAGTTTTGTTTTCCTTCTATTCACAAGAAAATCGTCTAACTTTTCGTTTTTTCCGACATAAAACCCAACAATAAGTATTCCTATTATATACAGGACAATTATTGCAAGATCAATTGTTGTAAGACTCATGTTTTACACTAGTCCATAAACGCGCCGGCAACAAGTAAAGGAAACGCAATCGTTGCGTCGACCTGGACCTTGACCGATTCAGCTCCGGCAGTTGCTTTGCCCCACGATTTTGCTTCTTCGGGCAGCGCTCCCGAATCGGAACCGTCTCCTTCCATCGCAGTGTTGATATAGATCGCGTATTTCGTCCCCTCGCGCATCATGTTTGCGTTCATGATGTGGTGCTTCGGCAACGAGCCGCCGAGAATGATGGCACCTGTTTCTTTCGCGTCGAGAACCATATCCGTGAGCTTGACGATATCATCACTTACATCTACTTTGAATTCAGGATGCTCGCTCTTGAAGAAGAAAATCATGTCCCCTATCGATCCGTCTGTGATCCCGGGACAGAACACAGGGATGTTATTCTTTGCCGCCCAGAAAAGAACTGATTCTTTATTATCGGTCATCTCTCCTAAGCGTCTTGTTATCTCCGTTGGCGTTGCTATCTTTCCCGTCTTCTTCTGTTCTTCCAGAAGTTTCTTCAGGAAAGGCATCATGACCTTTTCAAACTCAACATAACGGTCGTTTGGCACTAGTATATTGCCTATCCTGTTTATTCCCTTGCTGCGCAGCTCCGCTCCGTCTAAGCGAAAATCACCAAGAATAAACGGCTTAAGCGTCTTGATTATATCTTCCTCGACGCCGCCTGCGGTAGTAACGATTGCGCTGACCATTTTATTTTTAACCAGATGTAGGATGCTTTCGCGCGCTCCGGAAGAAATCATATTCGACGTATAACCAAGAAATATTGTGACGTTCTCCTTCCTCATCTTCCTTGCTATTTCTATAGCCTTGCCCAGATGAGACGCCTGAAAACCGGTTGTCTTGTAGGCATCTATGAACTTTTTCATGTCCAATCCCTTAGAAAAGTCGTACCCCTTTATGTAAGAACCGCCCGGCTCTTTTGACGTCTTGAATATGCTGTCTTTTGCGTCGCCTATCTTTCCCATAGGTTTAATTTAGGAACCAAGTTTAAGAACTTTGTAAATATCGGTTCTATATGATAATTGTATTGTATTGCCAGGACTTGCTATTGAATGAAGCAACAGAATACCAGACACCAGATTTTCTGCGCAGATGCCTGATGAAAGAAGGCAGAGATTTTCTATACAGCAGAGATGGAATAAAAATCCCGCCCACTTATCTCGATAGAAGAATTAACAAACTCAGAAGCGTCATAAATAGCATGTCGGAAGATTAACTATTTTTAAAGCCCTTAATACAATTATTTCTATGAGTTTTGAATTATTCAGAAATCAAGTAGAGAAGCTGGTCGGCAAAAACCATTCTAAATTGCTCGAGATACCAAAAGACAATCAGGCAGATTTAGCTCTGCCCTGCTTCACTTTCTC
>CAYITT010000099.1:0-3806 GCA_964366275.1 uncultured archaeon | reverse complement strand
TAGCTAAAAACGACATAGAGGATATAAGCTTAAACTTTAACAGAAACAAACTATTACCTTATCTAGAGGACTGCCCGCCCGATGCGGAATTAGAGAAAATTGAATTCGCGGCCGAAGGCTTTCTGGATGCGCACTGCGCGGAGATTATTCACGTCAAAAGAAATTATTTTTCCGTGATGCTCGCGGAAAATAAGCAGCTTCAGAATTTTCGGCGTATGTGCATGGACATCAGTCTTAGGGGCATCTACTCGCAGGAACTTTACCTTAAGATCATAATTCTTCAGTGCTATCGTCTGGTCTTTCTTGATCTCAAACCGGTGGTCCTTGGCTATGCGGTCGTTGTGAGGTTTCACGCCAGAGAACGTATCCTTCTTCAGTTCTATGAGAAATACGGCCAGTATTATCACGAACACGAGACCCATAGCAATTACAAAGCCGCCGAACAGTGCAAAGACAAGAATAAACGCGACGGCAAACAGTCCCAGCAGGAGATAATTGTTAAGAGCCATGTGATTATATTCGCCGCGTCAAGGTTTAAATGTATTGGACCCATAGTCCAGATATGAAAATACTTGCAGCTAGCGACCTCCACAACGACACGGCAGCGGCAGAAAGACTTGCAGATTACGCGGAGAAGAAACAGGTGGATTTGGTCCTTATACTCGGCGACATATCAATATTCGGCGAGCTTACGGACGGAATGATAGAACCTTTCGTTAAAAAAAACAAAAAAGTTGCCTTCGTGGCGGGCAATCATGACATGCCCGGCACCTCGGAAGCGCTCGCGCAGGAATATAAAATAATAGATTTAGAGCACAGAGCGATTGTTTACGACGGTATAGGATTTTTCGGCGCCGGAGGCGGGAATATGTTTCCAAACATGGTCAGCGACGAGGACATGCTTGACAGCCTCAGGAAAGGATTTCGCTATCTGAAAGGTGCTAATAAAACTGTTATGGCTACGCATATACATCCCAGTGATTCGATAATCGAGAAATTCTCGTTTCCTGGAATGGAAGCAATCACAGAAGCGATTCACGAGATGAAGCCGGACATTCATTTATGTGGTCACATACACGAGATGGAAGGATTCGAGGAGACCATTGGCGATACCAAAGTCGTGTGCGTCGGCAAGCGGGGAAAAATACTAGAGATCTGATTATGAAGCGAATTTTTATAATACACGGGTGGAATTCGCATCCCAAGGCTTCGTGGATGCCGTGGATTAAGCATGAGTTGGAAGAAAAGGGATTTTTTGTTATCGCACTAAGCATGCCTGATCCCCTGAATCCGCAGGCGGATGCATGGGTAAAAAAAATATATGAGGAAGTCGGCTCGCCTGACGAAGATACTTATCTGATCGGCCACAGTCTGGGATGCGCGGCCATACTGAGATATCTGGAAACAATTCATACGCAAGTAGGCGGGGCCGTGCTTGTAGCAGGGCCTTCTGATAATATGAAACTTTCGTTTATCAAATCATTTTTCGAAAAAGAGTTTGATTTTGAAAAAATAAAACACAACTGCAGGAAGTTTGTAGTGATACATTCGGACAATGACAGGATCGTGCCGATAAATCATGCATATGCTCTGAAAGAAAAACTAAATGCAAAACTGATTCTGGAGCACAAGGGGCATTTTACTAGTATGGAAGGCGTAAAAGAACTGCCGTCCCTTCTAGAAGCGCTTCTATCGATTGATTAAACTGTGCTTTCTCACGCGTTCGCCAATTACGCCTAACGAACGGAGATATTCCATCAACGCTATGCGCGAGACTTCTGACTCTTTCATGTCAAGTTTATCGCAGACGCTTTTCAGGATGTGATGCGTCTTATCCGGAAGTTTGTAACGTATGTAACCCATAGAGACACCAATTATACATTATAATGCATCAATAAAGTTATTTAAAATCGACGTAAAAGCATTTAAGCCCACCACGTAATAGAAGATTGGTATGAGGATTCTGAACAAATTCTCCTGGAAAATAGGTGGAGAAGCCGGTGATGGCATTCTTAACGCAGGGCTGCAGATGTTTGCAAAAACCTGTTTGAGGGGCGGGTTGAATGTTTTTGCGAGTGCGGAGTACCCTTCGCTGATCCGCGGCGGACATAACAACCTGGACGTACATGTCTCTGATGAGGAAATCAGCGCGCATACAAAATACACAAATCTTCTTGTTGCCATGAACAAGGAAACCATAGACAAGCACAAGAACAAACTTACTGATCACGCGGGCATAATTTATGACGGAGACTATGTCAAAATAGAAAAGAGCGAGATAGGTAATTCTACAGTCAATTTGTACCCTATGCCGCTGCTGAAAATCGCCAACGAGAACGGCGGAAAGATAATGAGAAACACCGTTGCATTGGGCGCGACGATGGCGCTTCTTGATTTTGACATGGAAATATTCGACGGCGTAATACGCGATAATTTTGGAACAAAGAAAGGAGAAGCCATCGTTGATGCGAACATAAAAGCTGCAAAGGCGGGCTATGACTACATCAAGAAAAATTTCCACGAAACCTTCGGGTTTAAGCTTGAAAAAAGACCCAGAAAAAATAATATTTTCCTTTCCGGCAACGAGGCGATATCCGCCGGAATAATAAAGGCCGGATGCAAGTTTTATGCAGCTTATCCGATGACACCTGCCTCTTCAATACTCAGCAACATCGCAGGGCAGGAACGCAACTTTAATATCGTCGTCAAGCATACGGAAGACGAAATAGCAGCGGTAAATAATGCCATAGGCGCAGCATACGCCGGCGTGCGGGCTGCTACCGGCACCTCGGGAGGCGGTTTTGCGCTGATGTCGGAAGGTTTTGGATTAGCGATTCAGGCAGAAGTGCCGCTGGTTGTTGTGGAAGCAATGCGTCCCGGTCCGGGAACTGGCATGGCGACACACACTGGACAGGGGGATTTACGTTTCATGCTTCACGCCTCTACGGATGACGGTCCGAGAATAATAATCGCGCCGGGCGACATAGATGAATGTTTTTACATGACCATAGAGGCCTTTAATCTCGCAGAGAAATACCAGATGCCGGTAATTGTACTCACGGATAAATTCCTCGGAGAAAGTTACGGCACAACGATGGAATTTGACACTAAAAACGTAAAAATAGAAAGAGGAAAACTTCTGACACAGAGCGAGATGGATAAAATACACGACTACAAAAGATACAGACTGACGGACGATGCGATCTCGCCAAGGGCGATACCATCTTTACGCGGCGGCGTGCACACGGCAAGCAGCTATGAGCATGATGAAGAGGGTTTCGAACGCGAAGAAGAGGAAATACGCATAGCGATGCACAACAAGAGATTCAAGAAATTTGAAGGAGTGTCTAAAGAGATAGAACAGCCGAAGCTTTTTGGAGCGCATGATGCGGATGTCACTATAATTTCGTGGGGCTCGACAAAAGGTCCGGTGAGAGACGCGATGAAACTCCTGCAACATGACGGAATAAAGACAAATCATTTGCAGATAACATTTATCAGCCCGCTGCCGGAAAAGAAAATTGCAGACGTGATAAAGAGTTCGAAGAATGTAATACTTGTTGAAGGTAATAAGACCGGACAGCTTGGTGGACTGATAAAGGAATACACAGGGCTGGATATTAATTACAGAATACTCAAATATGACGGCAGACCGTTCTCACCGGAAGACATTGCTGCTGGCGTAAAGGAAATCACGAAGCACGACAAGAAATACGTTGTCTTCGGCAGAGACGGAATTGTGGAGGCATACTAATGGCAACGATTGCAGACCTGACTACAAAAGAAGCACCGACATGGTGTCCGGG
>CAYITT010000098.1:0-3809 GCA_964366275.1 uncultured archaeon | reverse complement strand
ACTTTCTTAGCAGATACGGACCTGTTTATGTCACGTTTTCACGTGAGGAAAGGGATCATTTAAACAGGAAAATGTGGGAAGAAAAACACGGCGGTTTCGGCACTTTTAACTGATTTCCTTTAAATCTATTTTCTGTTTCTTATTAGCTATGATCGACTTTGACGAGATGATAGATAATTATGTGACCCGCGAAGAACGGAAAAAAGATATTGGTCGGTACTATCCTAGTGAAATTGGCACGTGCATGCGCAAGATATGGTATTCTTACAAACAGCCGATAAGTTTCAAAGCGAACACTCTTAAAATATTCGAACTTGGCAACATGCTCCATGAATTTGTGGTCAAGGTCCTAGAAAGCGAGAAGAATTCACACGTAACACTTGTTAGCAAGGAAGCGCCGTTCAAATACGAGGTTGATGATTTCGTTATCTCCGGACGTATAGACGACGTCATATTGATAAAAGCCGATGGAAAAACAGTGATCGTGGAAGTCAAGTCTTCAGGAAATATCGATTTCATAGAAGAAGCCATAGGCTACAATAAGATGCAGTTGCAGTTGTACATGCACATACTGGATATACATAATGGCATACTGCTTTACGTGGATAAGAGAAATCTTGCCAGCAAGGTATTCACCGTTGACTATAGCGAGGAAGAAGCAATACATGCGATAAACCGCTTCAAGGCTCTACACAAACTGCTGAAGTATGATGCCGTGCCGGATCCGGAATCACGGAGCTCTCAGGAAACCGTCTGGGTGTGCCGCAACTGCGAATATCGCGACCGCTGTTATAATGAAACGCCGTCCTCGGCGAAGTGGTTATAATCTGATTCTTAATGCTACAAGATTCGGGTCGGAAGAGAGCATTTCGTAAAAACCATTTTCTGCACCACTGTTAAACACGGGAACTATTACATTACATAACCTTTTATTCCGCTGATGGTAAAATCAGCAGGAGTCGGTAGTCGGTCGCCATAACGTAATTTTCCCGCCTCTTCTTTGGACAAAAAGGCATACATTTTTAGCATCCTTATTCTGTGTCCGCTAACCTTAAGAAAATATGAGTAATCTCTTTATCATGAGATATGCTCGTCAGGAGAAGCTGATAGGCAGCGAAGCTCAGAAAAAACTTTCTAAAGCACTGGTTACGATTGTCGGGTGCGGAGGCACAGGATCTGCAGCCGCTGAGTACCTTGTTCGTGCAGGTGTTAATGTCCGTCTTATTGACAGGGATATAGTTGAAGTAAGCAATTTACAGCGCCAGCTTTATCGGGAGATGGATTTGGGAAAACCGAAGGCTCAGGCGCTCAAACAGCGTCTTGAGGGAATAAATAGTGAAATCAGGATAGACGCCGTTTCCGACGACTTGAACCGGGATAATATAGTAAAGCTCCTGAATAACTCATCAGTAATTCTTGACGGCACTGACAACATGGATACGAGATTCCTTATTAATGATTATTGCCTGAAGAATCATGTTCCGTTCACTTACGCGGCTTCAATAAAAAGCGAAGGGATGTTTACTTTCATTCTCCCGAAACAAGGCCCTTGTCTCAGGTGCTTCATACAAAAAATTACCCCGGGTTCTATTGATACGTGCGAGACGGCTGGTGTTATAGGACCCGTTGCAGGATTAATTGGCTCGATATCCGCGGCAGAGACGATCAAGTACATCATAGGTGAGAAGCCGCTCGTCGGGAATATTCTTCACGTCAACGTGTTCAACAATATTTACGAAACGATAGGACTAAGCTTCAATAAAAACTGCATGGCATGCAAGGACAAATACGAATTTCTCGATTCTCCCAGAAGAGACGTAACGCCGTTGTGCGCCAGTACGTATCAGTTTTTATTTGAGAACGACATAAATATCGGCGCGCTTGCGTCCAGGATGAAAAATGACGACGAGCTGATAATTATAAACGCGTCCAAAGATCTTCTTCAGTTGCAGTATAAAGATTATGCTATTACTCTCTTCAGGAACAGGATGCTTATTCAGAACATCTTCAGCGAGCGTGCTGTGAGGACGGTTGCATCGAAAATTATTGGACTCTAGGGTTCCATCTGTGTCCGGTTAAACCTTCAAGTATTTCCAGGGCGCACAGTGCATCAAAACATGCTGTTGCAACTGTTGTTTGTGCAAGCGGACTGTAGTTTGGATTATCACCGACGTCATCAGATCTCAGTTCGTCCATCTTAAGTAGTGCGTATGCCCCAAGAGCAAAAGGCGCTGTCAGACAAAGTCCGATCGATCCGTCTGCAATCTTATATGCTCGTTCAGCGAGGTTGTATTCTGCCATGTTTCAATGATGTCAAAAAAACACTTATAGTTGACGGATTGAATATTTCGATGTTATAAGTTATCTAGTATTTTGCGTACGGCGAGCGTATTTCTGCCATGGTAAGGCCGCAGCAGAAAGGCGGGCCAGGATGTCTGCCTTCTAGCGTGATAAGTACTTCCTTCAGGCATTTTTTACATTCGTATATTTTCCCTTTTTGTGTCATTGGTTTCACCTCAACGTTTGAAATCGATCCGACAAATCTTGCATTTTTCAAGGACTCTGTGTGTTGCTATATGCATTGCAGCGTCCCGTGGTGTCTTTCCCTCGGATTTGTCCAGAACTAATTTAGTATTTCTCTTTATCTTTTCTTCAACCATCTTAAACATCTCTTTTTCAGTGCCGCCGACGTATTCAACATAGCTGCTGATGACACCGCCCGCATTAGCAACAACATCGGGAATTATCGTGATACCTTTCCTGTGCAGAAGCAACTCGGTTTGCGCGTCTATCGGTATATTTGAACCCTCAACTATTAATTTGGCCTTTACCTTATCTACGTCGCCGGCGATTATCAAATTCGGGACTGCAGCCGGGATTAGTATGTCAACATCCAGTTTTATTATTTCCTTATTGGACAGTGTTTGTCCCTTTGGATAGTGTGTAACAGTGCCCAACTTTTGCTTAATCTCCATCAGTTTGTCGAAATCAATCCCGCCTTCGACATAAAGGCAGCCCTTTGAATCCGAGACGCCTACCAGTCTCGCGCCTTTTTCCACGAGGAATTTCGTGGCGAACTCGCCAACGTTTCCAAACCCTTCTACGGCGAACGTAGCGCCATTCAGATCAAGATCAATATACTGGGCTGCTATTTCCGTGGCAGCCGCGACGCCAAATCCTGTCGATCCAAGTTCGTGCGGCAGCCCTCCCATATCTTTCGGCTTGCCGGTTGCTGCCTTCATGGATCCGTTTGCCTCGACAAATATTCTCATCTCTTCCTCAGCCATATACATATCCGGCGCTGCAACATAAAGATCCGGACAAACATTTCTCAACGCTTCAGAAAATGCAATTATAATTTCTCTTTTTTCTGTCTGAGAGAGTTGTTTTGGATCAGCTACTATGCCGGCTTTCGCCCCGCCAAAAGGTATCTCTGCAAGCGCGTTCTTCCACGTCATTGCTCTTGCGAGCTTTGAAACTTCGTCAATAGAAACAGTCGGCGTCATCCTGATACCGCCCTTACCAGGTCCGAGAGCGGTGTTGTCTATAACAACGAAACCATGCATTCCTGTCTTGGGGTGATAAACTTCCTGTATTTTTTCAGGTCCGAAGCCGTCAAAGTCCATACCTATCCGTTGGCTTGGGTTACTTTTATAGTTATTTTTAAAGTTTATTTCCCGTATAATTTATATGATACAAAGAATGACGAGCAGTGAATTTCTAGACAAAATCCAGGAGGGGCAAAAAGAATTTTCACATATAGAAATAGACTGTGCTGATATGAGTGGAAAAAATTTCAGCGGGTTGTA
>CAYITT010000097.1:0-3810 GCA_964366275.1 uncultured archaeon | reverse complement strand
TTCATTTCAAATAAACCCCCGTTTGCAAATGGTTCATCATTTTTGATAAACGTGACATTTGACGGCGGGGCCGTTAGCCCTGTTCTGAAGGTATTCAATCCAAATGGCAATATGTCCGGGGGATGGACAATATCTCTTCTATACTCCACGGAATTCTCAAGGACCTATAACGTCACGATACCTTCAAACGCAGACGGCAAGTATGTCATTGTTGCTGAAAGCGGTGCCGGGTTCCTGTTTTTCGTAGTTAAGACGCCGCTTGTAGTAGTTTCAGATGTGCAGGGAACCGACAACACTACAAAGAACACTTTTGCACCTTCAGGCGCACTGTCCACTGTCCGTCTAGTTGCCAAGGTAAGGGATGACAGCGGACCCAAAACAGATGCAACTGTTACTGCATATATAACGAAACCGAGTGCAAGTGTAGTGACGTCATCGCTGACACATTCATCAGTAACAAACGGCACATACACATCCACGTTTACCGATACAAGTGCGTCAGGCGATTATAAAGTCAAGATAGTGGCAAATGTCTCCGGCAAGTTTGTTGAATCTACCGGATTTTTCACTGTAAAAAGCCAGGAGGCCAAGCTGGATATTGTAAAAGATTTCTTCTTCGAATTCGGAGGTGCCTCTTCATTCAGCGCGGGCGGCCAGGTGTCTTTCAACGTCCTTGTATATGACAAATCAAACAACGATAACCTGTTCCCAGGCTCGCTAAATCAGAGTGCCGGGTTTGTGTCATGCATGAACATGACGCCGGTCCTGTTCAAGAACGTGCAGTCGGGGGCAGTTATTCCGTTTACAAACGCAAACATAACGGGTTCGCTGAATAATCACTTCGGCCAGAACGTGTGCGAGATAATTTTTACAGCACCGCAGACGAACGGGATTTACCAACTAACTGTAAATGTCACGGTCGGAAATTCGACTGTCAATTCAACCACACTGGCAACGGGCTACTTCTCAGTCCAAAGCTTTGTACTGAAGGTCAGTCCGGTATCTGTTATAGGCAACGGTGATGACTTCCTTAATGCACTGATGCCCGGCGAAAATGCTACGTTTGAAATATCGGTAAGAAATTTGTCTTCCAATGGCTCTGCTGTCAATGCCTCCCTCATATCTGCAATAAATGTCACAAAAATAAGCTCACTCAACTTTGTAGGAGCAAGCGATGCAGACATAACAAACCTGACATACAGCGTCGCGTACGGGTCTGATTTGACAAACCCAAGAATAACCATCATGCTTCCTGAGAACAAGACAGGCCCATTTAATATTGAAGTTCAGGCTACGGTTGCCGGCGGCGTGGTCAAGGGAACCGCATTCTACTTTGCCAGATATATAGAAGGTTTTGCATCACCTTCCGGCTTCTTTGAAGGCCCTCCAGGAGAAGGCGGATCCAGTGGTTCTTTCAAATGCGGCGGCACACAAACATTTACAATCAGAACATTTGATGTCAAGACAAAACAGCCCGCAAAAAGCGTTACGTTCAATTCGATATTCGACGCGAGAGAAGAAGTCACCGGAAGATCGATAAAGGACCTGTTAAATATAACATCTTCAAGTTCTTCAGATGAAAATGGGAATGGAAACGTTACTATCAGTTTCTCCTCAGGCGCATCGTTCTCCGGATTTAATTTCTTCCTGCTAAACGTAACGACATCAAGCGGCAAGCAGGATATAATTCCTGGCGGCTTCGAATGCAAGACATTGCATTTCTTCCCGATGATATCCGGGATCGACAGCGGCGGCTTCAATGTTGGCCTGAACTCGAGCATCAACATAAGCATGGAAAACATAAAGAACGTTGTAAACGGGACGCCTTACCGGGTAACATACGGGACAATGCGGATATTCGGCCTGGAAAGTTATGACCCTGCAAAAGGCAGGAATTTATACCAGGGTCCGGCAACAAACTACCCTCTTATTGACGGCAATGTCACTGCTGTAATATCGCCCCTGAACTTTACACTCACTAAATGGCCGGCAGGCTTTAACGGGCTCATGATACAGGTATGCGACAACAGGAGCACAGCATCGACTTCAGATGACGTCTGTGATTTTGGTTTCGGCGGGTTCAGGGCGGTGTCTTTCGACACATTCATTGAATTTGGTGGTCAACCTCCATCCCAGATTGCGCCACTCGATAATGTTACCCTGCGAATAGTTACAAGGACGAATGTTACCAACGATGCCAATACAACCATAACCAACTTCAAGGCATCTGTCGGGCAGCCATGGAACGGGGCTGTAGTTACTCCGATAGCAAATGCTTCAAAAATGTCGGACGGGTGGAACAAGTCCACGGACGTTGGCTTTGAACTATGGAATGTGACTTTCCAAATTCCTGCAACCGTGAGAAAAGGCGGCAATGTTGTTACAATCAAGGTAAAGGACTACATGAATGAGACGGCAGATGTAGAATTCTTCTTTAACGTTGTCAAGAACACGGTATTCGTACCTGATGGAGAAGGCATATTCATGGGCAGCTTCATGATTCAATCCAACTTTACGGATAGCATCCATGTAAATTCCATAAATTATACTTACGGAATCAACATCAGTGCGCTTAACGCCACCAATAACACAAGATCAAAATCAAACTTCACTTGTGGTTTGTTCAATTTCAGCACAACGCGTTTCGGCCAGTCGCAGCAGATCATAAACTACAATCAAAGTATCGGAATACTGATCGTGGATAATGGATCAGCAAATAACTATGATACGCTTGTAGTCCGCAATAATGTTACAAGAAATATAGCAATTGTGAATTCTAACAACAGGTCCCTTGCCGGCGTTGGACTGCCAACACTTTACTTGCGGAGAGTTATGGACTGCGGGTTTGCCGAGATAATCAATACCAACACAAGCTTCAACGGCTTCGGTGCCGGCTTTGGCGGCCAGTGGAGAAAGAGTGTGGAGTTTGCAATACCCATAATAGTCAAGAGAGGAAATACGCCGAGATCAGGCATTACTGTTGATGTAAAACAGATTGTACTGCAGCAGGACTTCGGAGGCGGGCGAGGCGGTTTCGGTTTCGACGGCTTC
Organism: uncultured archaeon; assembly: GCA_964366275.1. Classification (GTDB taxonomy): domain Archaea; phylum Aenigmatarchaeota; class Aenigmatarchaeia; order GW2011-AR5; family GW2011-AR5; genus GW2011-AR5. Next base: position 759 of record CAYITT010000097.1, on the reverse strand, counting down.
CTGCCTGAATCGAACTATACGAAAGTTCCTGCTGTGACTGACGCTAATGGCGTTGCCTTCATACGTTTGAACATAACCACCAGCGGCTCTTATGGGATAATCTGGAACATATCGGGACCGGACGGAACTGACGCGGCAGAATTCAACCAGGTCATACCCGTGGAGATCAAGACGTTCAACTCTCAGGGTAATTTTGATTCCAATCCCAGCTTCAGAAAAGTGATCAACCTTACGAACTATACTGAAGACGGTACGTGGGAAGCAACAAGATTTGGCGATACATTCTTTATGGCTGTCTGGGATGAAGTTTCCCGCGGCGAGATAATGTATTCCGATTTCCAAAATATAACCATTGTTTTGAGAAATACAACACAGTCATGGAGAACAAAGAGTCAGCCGGGAGGACCTCTAAGTTATGTTGCAGACGGCAAGTTTACTGAACTTGTATTTGATAATGATTCTAAACCTGTCACAAATGATACCACAGCAGAAGGTGATGTTAATTATCCTGTGGCGAACAACTGGACAGAAACCTTCCGTGTCAGTGGTGACCAGAGAAACAACGGCTTCTTTGGTATGGATTTTGCTGTAGACGGGAATAAGAGTTCTCCTACATCAGCTCCTAACTGGGTTCAAATTTTACTTGCAGCTGCGCCAAATGGAGGCGGCATGGGTTTCACTACAGTTACAAGCACTTCACAACAGGTTGCAGTCCGTGTATGCGCGAGCACGTTCGACAGGCCCGGGAAACCTGTAATA
>CAYITT010000096.1:0-3840 GCA_964366275.1 uncultured archaeon | reverse complement strand
CCCGCCGCCTCCACCTGTCGGAGGCGGCTGTGTAGATTGTGTAGTTGTGAATGCGTTGCGGTGTACGAAATAAAAAATAACGGCAAAGATATAATCATAAAAAACCTCAATGCAGCCGCAGAAAAACTTGAAAAGGTCAAGAAAAAAGATATAATCGGGGAAAAGGTTGATGATGTTTTCAAAGGTGTTAAAGAATTTGGATTATACGATGTATTCAAAAAAGTCTGGAAAACCGGAAAGGCCATGCATCATCCAGTTTCATTTTACAAGGATGCATATCACAGAGGCTGGAGAGAAAATTTTATATTTAAAATTCCTTCCGGAGAGGTAGTCGCCGTATACACAGATGTAACAGAACAAAAGCGGGCGGAAGAAATGCTGAAAGAAAGCGAGGAAAAATTCAGAACTTTGTACATGGGTTCTGCAGATGCCATAATGACTCTGGAACCGCCTACCTGAAAGTTCACCTCCGGGAATCCTGCAACTGTCAGGATATTCAAGACCAAAGACGAAAAAGAGTTTATTTCGCTCGGGCCATGGCAGTTGTCTCCGAAGACACAGCCGGACGGCCAGTTATCGGCCGACAAAGCAAAACAAATGATTATGAAAGCGATGAAAGAGGGCTCGAATTTTTTTGAATGGACTCATATGAGATACAGGGGAGAGGATTTCCCCGCCACCGTATTACTGACAAGGATTGAAAGGGATGGGAAGCAGTTTTTGCAGGCAACCGTCAGGGACATAACGGAACAAAAGAAATCAGAAGAAAAACTTAAAAAATCAGACAACGAACTGGCTAAAAAGGTGGCGGATTTGGAAAAACTCAACCGACTGGCGGTTGACAGGGAATTAAAAATGATTGAACTGAAGAAAACAATAATGCATTTGAAAAAGCAGTTGAATGAAGATAAAAAATCGTCGTAGAAATTCGATGTGATATTTTCCTACTTATAAATAATTTTAATGCATGCTACTTCTAAAGTGGATAGTCGAGACTGCTGCCATTTGTTAATATTCTCCTTTGACTGGTAGCTGCTTTTCTTTTTCTAAAAGAAAAGGAGTTAAGTGGACTCGCCGGGATTTGAACCCGGAGCCTCGACCTCTTCCTAGTTTTCTTTTCCCAGGTTTTCTTTCCCAAAGAAAAGCTGTGCGAAGGTCGCGTCATTCCAATTAGACCACGAGCCCGATTTCAATGGGAAGTGTTTTCCAAAGTTTTTAAAACTCCCTTTTCCTTCCCTTTAACAATTATTTCTTCCACGATTTCCTCGGGTGTCTTGCTGCCCGTATCTATGACGAGATCGGCTTCTTTCTCCTGGTCGAAATAATCAAATCCGTATATCCGGCGAAAATTCTTTCTCTCAAGCTTCTCTTTCTTGAGCAGGTTTTCAGTTGAGATTTTTATGGTTGCGCTGTCTCTCTCCGCATATCTTTCAGCCCTGATTTTTTCATCCGTCTTGAGCCAGACCGATAAATCATACTTTCCTTTTATCATTCGTATGGCTATCTTTCCGTCAATTACGACGTTACCGCCTTTCGCGACCTGCCTTGCTATCTTATCCGAATCGACATGAAATTTTCGCAGCAACTTGCCCTTCAGGCCCGTCCACATTGTTATGCTTTTCTGCGTCTCGTTTCCTATGGAAGCATGGCTCTTGTTGTAGTCGCCTACAGAATAATGAGCAAGCCCTAACTTTTCTGCCAGCAGTTTTGCTGTAGTAGATGAGCCGCAGCCAGGCATCCCGGATATGACGATTACAACCATGCCAACCAATTGTATTTATTGTTTAAAAACGTAAAGATGAGATGTTATTTATGGAATACGAAGAATTCAGGAAAAGGCTCAGGGTCGAAGAGCGGCTGGACTGGAAGGAGCTTGCAACATTCGTGCCAAACAAGCAGCTGCCGATATACAACTGGTTTTACTACAAGGAAGGTTTTTCCAAAGAGCTGGTTGAAAAGATAATAGAAATGTTCGAGATGGAAGAAGGTGACACGGTTCTGGACCCGTTCTGCGGCTCTGGCACCACGATTGTTGCATGCATCCAGAACGGAGTAAATGCAATAGGTTTTGACGTGCTTCCCACAGCTGTTTTTGCTTCTCAGGTAAAGACAACAAAATACAATTCTGAAAAGCTCCGCGAGGAAGCGAAGAAACTTTTCCGAAAGCGCTTCTACAAGCTTGAATGGAAGTTTCCGAAGATAATGCGCGCCATGATAAACAAATACGCGCTTGAAGACATATCTTTTTTCTTGACCGAGATCAACCAGCTGGAGCACAAAGATTTCTTCGCGCTAGCTCTGCTCAACACGTCCATAAAAGTCAGCTATGCGTGGAAGGACGGTGGTGTCATAAAGATAAAACGCCATCCTGTCCCGCCTCTGCGCCGGTTGTATCAGAGAATAGTTTACAGAATGATAGCTGATGTAGAAAAGAATCAGCTACGTGGCGACGCTGTTGTAAACCAGTGCGACGCAAGACACATGACGATAGAAAATGAAAGTGTCGACGCAATAATAACATCACCACCGTACCTGAACAATATAGACTATACGAAACTTTACGCAATAGAAGAGTTTTTCATGGAAGCCCGCAAGATGCCGATGCTGCGATCTTACATGGGCATGCGCGAGCAGGTAGAGAAAAAAGAAACTTATTTTGAAGATATGGAAGAAGTGCTGAGAGAAATGCATAGGGTACTGAAAAGCGGAGGAAAGGCCGCCATAATACTTGGAAACGCGTACATCAAGGGTGAAGAAATAGAAAGTGATTTTATTACAGCCTGGATAGCAGACAAAACAGGATTCGAAGTGGAGAAAATCCTTGTCCTGAACAAGCGCTTCGCTCTTGAGAACCGCACAGAGAAGAAAGGCGTGCTGAGGGAAAGCCTGATAATTCTGAAAAAGAAGTAATCTTAAATATCCTACTTTTAAGTGACTATAATGCAGATAGATGTTTTGGAAGCACAAAATTACATGCAAATAGCGGCACTGGAAGCCGGGAAAATACATAAGAAATACTTTGGTCTGAAAGACCTTGATTCAAGAGATAAAGACGGCGTAGACTTCACAACTATTGTTGACAAAGAAACAGACGAGTTTCTGATAGACATGATAAGAAGAAAGTATCCCAGTGTGATTTTGCTGACAGAAGAAACCGCCCCAGATGATTATTCGAGTCTCATGGATGCGGAATACCTTTATGTTTCAGATCCTCTGGATGGCACGACCAACTTCTCACGCGGGCATGTAAATTTTGCCGTGTCGCAGGCCATGGTTTACAGGGGCAAAACCGTCGTCAGCGTAGTCTACTTGCCAATATCGGGTGATATGTACACAACAAACAGCGCGACAGGAATAAGCTATCATAACGGGCATGTCATGAAGGTATCATCTACAAGTGATTTGAAAAAATCTGTTGTCGCATGTGACTGGCCATGGGATTTGAAAAAGAGAAGAGAGATGATAAGATGGCTTGAAGGAATAGCTCCAAATGTGCGGGCAATTAAGTCAATGGGAAGCGCCGTAGCCGATATTGCAAGCCTCGGAGATGGCGTAATCGATGCATATTTGCACTCGGGCGTCAAGCCGTGGGACGTAGCCGCCTCTTCGCTTCTGGTGGAAAATGCAGGCGGGAAGATAACGACACAGGAAGGCGGGGATTGGAACATATTCGAATCTGAAATCATTGCATCGAATGGTATCTTGCACGATGAAATGTTGAAAATGTTAAGGAAATAGACCATTATTTATAAAGAATGCTTACATACAGAAAGCATGAGACTAGTTTTCCTCGGTTCAGGCGGATCGCGTTACATGATTGCAACGCAGACAAGAAAGACA
>CAYITT010000095.1:0-3854 GCA_964366275.1 uncultured archaeon | reverse complement strand
ATTGAAATCTCGTTGGCACGACTCGCACCTGAATTCGTTCACTTAACTCATCCCCTTTCTGAACGCCCCCAAATAGTTGAGCGTGAACAGCAGAAGCCCGATGCTTATGAGATTAATCAGGGTGCTGTATTTCACAAATATCAGAAAGACGCTTGAAGGCAAAAACAATGCCCCCAGCGACGCGCATGCAGGGCATTGGGCAACCAAAAATCCTGCGAATGTTGCAGCAGATCCCGTGCCGATTGCGGTTTTATTTACACTACAAACTTTCGGTTGCTTCCAGATGTATATCTGAAAAGAAAGTGTTACTCCAAAAAGTAGTGAAATTGTAACAAAAAGCACGATGTTTATGCCTGGTACTATTGAAAACCATATATCCAGATTCTGGACGATTCCAAGAACTTGAGTATAGAGATAAATCGCTGCGAAAATAGCAGAAGAACTAATAGCAATTAGGAAATATTTTCTTATTTTCAAAACTTCTATAATTTTCATTGTAACACAAGGGATTTAATATAAACATAATATAAAATAAAACAAAAAAATATCTAACTTGCCAATTCTTGCTCGATTACCTGTTTTATTACTGCATATGGTTGCGCGCCAACTATTTGCGTGTAGCCTTTTGCTGAGTTACCTATGTAGAAAGTTGGTGTTCCCGATACGCCAGCTGTCTGGCCGTCATTGAAATCTTTTTCCACTTCGGCCTTGTACTTATCTGAATCTAGGCAGTTATCGAATGTTGCTGAGTTCAGCCCTAGTTCTTTAGCGTAGTTTTTCAGGTCAGCAACATTTAAACCTGTCCCGTCAGACTGTCCCTTCTCAAATAGCTTATCATGCATCTGCCAGTATTTTTCCTGGTCACCTGCGCACTCGGCAGCCTCGGCTGCTTTTTGTGCATTCTGGTGGAAGCTTAGAGGAAAATCTCTGAGGACAAATTTTACTTTTCCTGTGTCCACATAGTCTTTCTTTATCCCAGCTACCGCGTCATTGAATGCTCTTTGACAGAACGGACACTGATAGTCCGAGAATTCAATCACTGTCAGGGGTGCATTTGCTTGTCCCAGAACTGGGTCATCGTCTAGCGAGACTTGAACCCTTGATGGTTGTACAGGTTGCTGCGGGGCTGCCTGTTGCTGTGTTGGCTGCTGTTGCTGAACAGTTTGCGGAGCTGAATTGCTTAAACTTCCGCCGCCAAGAACAAATCCTGTCGTGAAAGAGAGTGCAATTGCAAGCACCACAACGCCAGCAAGAATTTGGTTGTATGTCGACTTCTTTATGGTTAGTTCTTCTGTCATTATATCACTTTACATTTACATAATTTGTAAATCTTTTATTGTTGGCACTTGTATAAATAGCTTTCCTTTGGTTTACAAGGTCTGTAAACCTTTATATTATATGCGTATTATATCCAGAGAATGGTAGTAATAAAAAAAGTCGACCTCAAGAAGCGGGGCTTGGGTGTGCTAAGTCCCATGGAAACCGACGTAATAAAAATACTTTGGAAAAATCCGAGAGGAATGAAAGTACGCAACATCTACGAAAAATTGAAGACTCGCAGAAAAGTTGTTCTGACAAGCACGGCCGTAATACTTGACAGGCTTCATAGCAAGAAACTTGTGAAAAGAGAGATAGAGTTTGGCCGAGGCGGTGACCATTATATTTACACTCCTGTAATGACGGAAAATGATTTCCAGAAGTCTGTCATAGACGGAACCGTAAACAACATCATAGAAAAATTCGGGCCTTCGGCTGTATCTTACTTCAACGAAAGATTTGGCTCCAAGAAGAGTCGATAAAATGACAAATTTATTCAGTTCACCAACATGTTTTACATCAGACACAGTTGTGGGAAGCCAGATGCTGCCAGCGTATGCAATATTTTTATTCCTTGCAGTAGTTTCTGTAATTGTTATAAGAAAAGCAGAAAAACCAAAAACAAGAATAGCTCTAGTTTACATTCATCTTGCTGCTCTTTTCATGCCAATAGTGCTCTTATCAACAAACTCTGCATGCGGATTTACATGTAACAGCTGTCACAATAATCTACCACTTCTTGTCGTTTATTCGGTTCCCATAGCAGCAATTGCAACCACTTTTGCAGGACTTGTGCTTATACCAAAGTATTACACACTACGCTCAAACCCGATAAATTCTAGATGGATAAAGAAATTTACCAGAAAACGTTCAGAAGTACTGAAAATAAGGGTGCCGGAAATAAGATTGTATCACAGTCAGATGCCTTTGGCATTCTCGTTCAGCGGCATAAAATCGGCCATTTTCATATCAATAGGTGCGCTCGAGGTATTTACTAAAAAAGAGCTGCAAGCTGTTATACTACACGAACTCGCGCACATAAGGGGCCTAGATTCCGTAAATAAACTGTCCAGAAAGACAATGATGTTGTCGCCTTTCTATAAAATTGCCGGATTTGGTGACAGCACAGAAGAAAAAGAAGCCGACACCTACGCCATAAAGATGCAAAAAACCAGTAGGTATATAAAAAACGCTAGAAAAAAATTAAAATATCTGAAATAAAAACTTGTTATTTCTTTTCAAGACGCCTCATAAACTTCATATCCACGATAAGCATCAGTAATTAAATGCCCGGCATAGATGCGATAATGAACGGGAATAAATAATCTAATTACATTATCTTGCTCATGGATATGGAAAATATTAGAAAGTCCGAAAGGTCAAGATACGATAAATCATATTATGAAAATGTGTATTGGGCTGAAGATATACCAGGAAAGAAATGCCACACAATGTTTCGTTACGCGGATCCAAACCATGAAAAAAGATTTAGATTCCTGGCAGCCATCCTTCTGAAAAACTTTGAGTTCAGAACTACCTTAGATGCGGGCTGCGGTATGGGACATGTTGTAAGAAACCTTCTGGATGCAGGCGTAGCTGCCAGGGGACTCGAAGTCTCAAAAGATGCAATAAAAAATTACATGCCGGATCTTGAAAAGAAAGGGCTGGTAGTTCTTTCAAGCATCGATAAAATGCCTTTCCGTGACAATGAGTTTGACATGGTTTTTTGTTCGGATGTGATGGAGCACATCCCGTCATTTGATGTTAAGGCTTCAATAAAAGAGCTCATACGAGTAACAGGAAAATATCTCGTCCTCACAATAAACATGGATAACCCGTACGAATACCATCCGACAATTCTTCCAAGAAAAGAATGGGAAACAATGTTCCTTGAAAGCGGAGAATTAAAGCATCTACTCAGCAAGCAGAGAAACATTGAAAGGGAATGCAAAAAAGACCACAAAGAATATGATTTCTTTGTTTTTCAGAAAATAAAATAATCTACTTGACAACAAGCGTGCCGCGCGCCATGTTCATGGCACAGTTGAAGCCGAACGTGCCTGTTTTTGTTGGCGTAAATGTGACGACTTCAGTTCCCGAAGGCGCGATATTTTTCCTTATCTTGAATTCCGGAAACACGAAAGAACGCGTGCAGCCTGCGCCTTTTTCTGCCGTGAGCGTCAGCCTCACGGGAATATCTTTCTTCACCTCGATATAGTTCGGCTCGTAACTGAGCGGCTTCACGCTTATTGCTATGTCCTGGAAGTCCCCTTCAGGAGCCTGCGGAACCAGTTGCTGCTGTTGTTGGCCGACCGTATAATCGCCTATCATTGTTGATCCCAGCGCAAGTAACGACAGGATTACGCTGACGACAATGATTTCCATTCCTATCTTTCCGGCACTGCCCTTCACCAGGTTTATCATCTCCCACACGGTGAAAAGCATCACCAAAGTGAAGAAAGGCATGAACAGAGCCACGTTAAAGTATTGTATCATTACACCGGTCATTCCGCCCATTATTCCTCCCATAGGCGCGG
>CAYITT010000094.1:0-3929 GCA_964366275.1 uncultured archaeon | reverse complement strand
GAGGTACAAAACATTGCTGGACTACTCGGACATAGCAATGAGACCAGAGGTGTTTATAGGCACTGTCATGTTTTTCTCCTTCGTGATATCTTCCATACTTTCAGGAATAGTTTATTTTTTCTACACGACGACAATAATAACCGTCGGCGTTGTATTCATGATATTTTTCCTTTTCTTCCAGGCCCTTGCCTACATATTTTTGATACTTCGTGCGGACTCCAAAGCCAAATTCATAGAGGAAGTATTGCCGGACGCCCTGCTGCTGATGGCAATGAACATAAAATCAGGCATGACGACAGACAGGGCGCTTATCACAGCGGCGCGTCCTGAATTCGGACCGCTTGAAAAAGAACTGACCAAAGCCGGACGAGACATTTTTACCGGCAGCAATGTAGATACGGCGCTGCTCGGAATGACACAGCGAATAAACTCCCAGCTGTTTGAAAGGACTATACGCCTTATCATAGAGGGAATACAAACCGGTGGTGAACTTTCAATATTGCTCCAGCAGACTGCACAAGACATACAAAATACAAGGCTCGTGACTAACGAAGTAAGATCAAGCGTACTCATGTATGTAATATTCATATTTTTTGCCACAGGAATCGGGGCGCCCATGCTCTTCGGTATTTCGACGTACCTTGTCGCCACCATAAACACGCAGTTCGGGCTCTTCTCGTCCAGCGGCATGGAACAGAGCGTGGCACAGGGACTGAAAATAGGTCCTAACTTTCTGGTAGAGTTTGCTATAGTCTCTTTGGCCGTGACCTCATTTTTCGGCGGACTCATTATCGGAGTGGTTAAAAACGGCGACGAAAAAGCAGGACTGAAGTTTATACCAATACTTCTTGCGACATCCATGATCATATTTTTTGTGGTGAGGTCAGTCGTGGCTACGATATTCCCGGCATTATCCTAATTTGTGTTTTATAAGTCTAAAGTTTTTATTATTATAATGGAAGATTTGCATAACAACTTACGTCATAGATGGATAACACCCAAGGCGAAATCTTTTAGATCAAAGATACATGGACTGGGAGTTATTGCAATGGATGATATTAGGAAAGGGGAAAATGTCGGAGTCCTCGGCGGCGTCATAATTAAAAAAGAAGACATGCCTGATTATTGGAAAATAATGGGACATGTCGGAATCCAGATTGATGATGAATTTTTTATAGTTCCGACGACAAGAACGGAGCTTGAAGAGACGGGAGTTTTTAACCACTCTTGCGATCCGAACTGCGGATTTTCAAATTCAATAACATTTGTTGCTATCCGGAATATACTGAAAGGCGAAGAGCTGACTTTTGATTACGCATTTTGTGAATCTTTGATCAACAATTTTAACTGCAAATGCGGATCAGAAAATTGCAGAAAAATAATCAAGCCAACAGACTGGAAAAATAAAAAATTGCAGAAGAATTACGGAACTTATTTCTCTCCTTATCTGAAAAATAAATTATCCTAACGTCAGATTATAAGTAGCCGCGTGCGCGGCATCTACCCTCAACCATGCGTTTGTTGATCCAGACACAGGCGAGCCTGAATAAACAGAAGAATCGAAGTAAAGATAGTCTATATCCGTCTGGTCTGGCTTGATTGTGATTCCGTTTGCCTGCAGGTCAGGAAGATAGACAACTGTCTCCAGGCCGTTTATACCAGCAGAGTCATACTTACCGGATGAAGTAAGGCGGCCTTCCAGACGATCCATAAAGGACGCGCCGTCCGCTGAAGGCATGTAAAACTTTTCACTAATTGCCGAATCGAAGTTGACTGCGCCGGATACAGTTATATTCGGGAACTTGATAGTGCGCTTCAAGATTCCGTTAGTGTGCAATGTGTACACCGGGTCGTTGAAACCTTCTATCGGGACGGCTACGGTCGTGTTAAATATCCTGTAAAGACTCATGTTTGCATAACTGTTCGAGACATTTACAATTATAGACAGTTCAGTACCAACATGTTTGCTGTCTAAAGAGTAGAATCTCGTGTCAATTACCCTGACGGATGTATCAAGGCCGTATAGTTTTCCTTTTTGCGCAAGCTGGAATGTCCACGTAGCTACCGTGAAATTTGTATTTGTTGTCTGCCCGTAAATGGTACCGTTGCTTATTAGTTCATCGAGAACAGAACCCGAGTCAGCGAAGGCCGAGCCGTTCGTTTCCAGGTAAACCACAGATTCTGTTATCGCACGCTTTGCCATGATATTCAGAGCCCTTGGCATGTCGTCGTCTATTGATTTAACGAACGATGCAAGCTTGCCGCCAGCGACCTGCGTCGCCGCGATATCCATTTCAGATGCGTTGAAGTTGATGTTGGATATTACTATCAGTATAAGCGGCGCAATGAGCAGCATTGTTATCATCGAGTAGAATAAGCCCCTCATATTTTCACGTCCAGCCTTACGTCTATAGGACCCCATGCAAACGGGATGCCGCCCGTACCTGTCGCGTCTACAGTAAATTCACCAAGCATAACATCGACAGGATTCGTTAAAGTTCCTGGTAAACCAGATCCTGCAACAAGGTTCAATGAATTCAGCAAACGTATCATTGCGTCGTGCATGGCATTTTGCGTGTCTAACTGATCAACTGTTTGCATAGTCGAATCAAAGCCCGGCAGATTCATCCCGAAAGTAACGTCATTATACCCGTCTGCAACTCCGTCGTGATCTGTGTCGTAGTACACGCGCACAACCCCGCCGGACATCTTCGGAAACACATCACCGAACGGTGCTGAAGCACGCATACGTGCGTGATAAATTATTCTGTCACGGCCTGAGCAACTGACATTCGTGAAAGATGTGTTAAGGCCGAATTCAACAGTTACATTGTTCATCTGGTTGGGAAGCATTTTAGATACAGGGAGATTTACACGGAAAGGATCCCCGAGATTAGTAAAGACGCTGCCATAAGAAGAAAGATTGTATACAACAGACGTAACAGAATTCTTTATGCTTGTTGTCTTTGTCCAGAAAAACCCTGAATAAGCAGTGCGCAGAGCATCGACGAGCCTTATGTTCGCCGGCACAAAAAAGTCTATGGTGCAATTTGCTGCAGAAGTTTCAGAACTTATGCTTATCTCCTGATATGATGCTGGTGTCGCCGACTCGACATAACTGAAATCGATAACCGAATCGTAAAGCGTTGACGGCTGTAAATTACCCACGGTTATTATCTGCTGCGTCTGGGTTGCTTTTGTCAGTATGTTATTGGCGAGCTGACAATATATTCCGGCAAGTTCGGAACCGCTTGCACTTGTATACGCCGTCCCGTTGCCTGTTTTAGCGATCTCTATTATTGTCTGATTGCCAAGAGTACACGTTCCTATAGGCCCGAAACCCACAGAATCGATTGTAAGATTGTTGATGTCCTGTTTCGCGCGCGTTGCCGAGTAGTTAGCATTCAACGCCGAATAAGACTGCGACATTGTCAGCGAGCACGTGTCGTCGTCGGCACAATCGATACCTGTCGTAGACGTTCCGTTGTAATAGAATGTCGAGAAGGTGCGTTGCCATGAACCGTTCCATTCGTATATGTCGCCACGTCCGTCGCCCGACGCGTACGCAAGATTACTGCTGGCAATATGAATTCCTGTCAGATCGTAGGATGATATAGCTGTGTTAGTCCACGAACCGCCGTTCCATTCGTAGATACGACCGCCAGATGAGGCAGTGAACGCTTTGCTTGAATTGACAAACGCAGCATCATAGTGTATATTATTGCCGGTGTCAGTTGTCTCTACCCATGTGGCCCCGTTCCACAAATATATTTTTCCGGAAGCACCGGCTGCAAATGCAAGAGTGCCCGACTGGATGACAACGCTATAAATGTTGTTCGAACCCATATCCTGATTCAGGTACCATACAGTCCCGTTCCATCTGTAAATTACTCCGCCATCGCCGACAGCAAACCCTAGAGTAGAACTGA
>CAYITT010000093.1:0-3951 GCA_964366275.1 uncultured archaeon | reverse complement strand
ACTTGGAAATAGCTGGCGAACTTTTAGAAAATTGGGGTTTGAAGCCCCAAATGTTGGCGAAGCCGTATGTGGTGGCTGCAGAAAGAATATCCGAAGGCGCAGTGGTTGCATGGATGCAAGGCAGATCGGAATTCGGACCACGTGCATTGGGTAACAGGAGTCTGCTAGGTGACCCAAGAAGAAATGACATCAAAGATAGACTGAATTTAATCAAGAAAAGAGAAAACTGGAGACCTGTCGCACCGTCTGTGATATCAGGCGTTAAAGACTATTTTCTGGGAAGTCATCCAAGTGAATATATGACAATAGCTGTCCCGGCAACGGAAGAGGCACGTGCTGAAATTCCGGCTGCAATACATGTGGATAACACAGCTAGAGTACAGCTTGTTGGTGAGACTAATCACCCTTACTATGAATTGATAAATTCATTCCGCGAAATAACTGATGTACCTGCAGTCCTTAATACATCGTTAAATGGGAAAAACGAGCCTCTTTGCAATACTGTGGAGGATAGTGTTAGACTTTTCTATACGTCGGCTATTGATGACCTTTTCGTTGGTAATTGGCACATAAGTAAAAATAACAAGACGAGTTCTAAAACTCGTTAAGCCTGTGTTTTAGTATGCCGGCAATTTTCTCGCAGCCTATTGCGCATATGAACTGGGCGAGCCTAGGGCCGCGGTGACTATTGAGCAAAAGAACGTACGCAGCTTCGAAGAACTTATTCAACTCGAGATTGTCTTCCTTCGGTATTGCGTAAAGACGTGCGTATAACTCCTCTTCATCCCAGTCTTTAGATTCTAATTCATATAGTAATTTCTTGATAGAATGTTTTTGCACGTCGCTCATGGAATAAATTATTTTCTCTTCAGGAACCGTGTCTCTTATCCAGTTTTGGACGTAATCAATTCGAGAATCAAGTTCGGCTTCTTCGCCTTTTGAAAGATCTTTGGAAACATGACCGGTTCTTTGAAGTATGCTTTTTGCAACTTCTTTATTTTTAGCTATTCTCAGCAGATTCGCCAGCATGTTGTACTGAATCATAACTGATTCATCTTTGACTTCCAAAAAGTGTATGTATTGAAATAATCTCTTCTGATGTTCGAGTTCTTTAGGGTTCGCGACTTTCGTTTTTCCAAAATAAACTTTCGTAAGCTCGTCTACCTCGTCCATGTACGCAGGAATCGCATCCGGGTCAACTACGCGACTTGTACCGAGACGTTTCAAAAACAGAAGCCGTAAAGAAACAGGCGATGCATACTTCATCCATCTTGTCGGCGTGAAAACGTTGCCGGCGCTTTTGGATATCTTTTTGCCAGATCGTTCCGTGAACAATTCGTAGAAAGAATGAAGCGGCGGTGCCCAGCTGTATATGTCGGTGCTTATTTTGTCGTTGCAGCGCACGCTGTCAAGGATGTCTTTTCCATACGCTTCATAATTTATTTTCAGCGCAGCCCATCTTGCCGCGAATTCAACTTTCCAGGCCAGCTTGCCATCTCTTATATGGCATGTACCGTCGTGCCCGCAGCCGGTTATCTCTATCTCTTTTCCACTGTTGCTGTTCTTTCCGGTGAAAGACTGATCGCATTTGTAATGAATAAGATTTTTCTCTTCGTCAAAACGATAAGCCCGTGTCGTGTAAACACGTCCGCATTTCTCGCAAATTGCCAGGTAAGGCAGCTGGGTAATGAATTTCTCCGAACCAGTTACTTCGCGGACTATCTCTCCCGCACGTTTATGGTTCTTCAAAACCGTGACAATCTGCTCGTCTAATGTTCCTTTCTTGTATTCGTCGTGCGCACGAAGCAGCTTGAACTCAACTCCTAATTTATCAAAAGCTTCCGTAAGGAGCGCAGAAATATGACTGCCCATATTGTCATGGCAGCCGAACGGGTCGTCTATCGACGACACTGGTTTTCCTATATCTTTCTCCATGTGTTCGGGGAAGCCTGCCGGAACTTTTCGCAGTCCGTCTTTATCATCGCTGAAAGCCAAGAACTCGCTTTTTGCGCCCTGCTCTTTCAATGCGAGATTAACAACGTAAGAACGAATTCCGTCGCCCGTTGAGCCGACGTGGGGAATGCCAGAAGCGCCCAGTCCCATCTCAGTGCGATAAGTATGCGAACGCCCAAGCTTTTCTTCGCGTTCTATTATTTCCCTTGCAATCTGATCGGCCCAGAATACTGACATAGCAAATATATTAAGAACAAGAGTTTAAAAGTGGGACTATTTCTTTCCAGCTAATGCTTTCAGTATTTTTTCATCTTCTTTTGTTGATTTTTTCATAAGTTCTTTGAGTCTTTCATTTGTCATTCTATCACTTATTTTACGAACTCTACGTTTGGCATTTCTTTGAACTCTTTGTCACCGGTAAGAAATTTTATACCAGCTTTGAGAGCTATTGTGTAACCAATGCAGTCTGCCATGGAAAGATTCTTTGATTTATTTGAAAGTTTGAATTTACAAGCTTCCAGTATTATTGTATCATCAAAATCTACAGTTTTATTTGATATCAGACTTATAACAAATTTTGCTTTTTCTTCCGATTCTTTTAATACCCTATAACAAACTTCGAATACGTTCAACTTCGTTGTTATGTATTCAGAATCTACAAATTTTGAGTAACTTTCAGACATTTTCAGAATTTCGATTATTGCGTAAGAATCAAAAAAATATCTAGTCGTCATACAATTCCTTCTTTATATCGTCCTTTATTTTTTGAGTTGGCTCTTTCCATTCGTTTTTCATAAGGCCGAATAGTTTGCGTAACGTATTGTCAGATTTCATTATTATTATTTCGACGTCCTGCCCATCCTTTATCTTCTCTTTTTTAACGACATCCATCGGTATTAATATCCCCATGGAATTGCCCCATTTTTTTGCAACGGATTTTACAACAGTCACAATATCACCAATTATACATTGTATAACTAATATATAAAGACCGCCCAAACTAATACAAAACATTAATAAGCCTTTAGCCCCAACTAAGAAGATGAAAATGTTGTATGTACTCGGTCCCGTCGCTATCGGAATAATAATAACTCTTATCGGCAAAGCTTTCGTGGCTCTGGATATCGCAGCGTTCGTCGGTTTTGTCGCGGCAGTCGCGCTTATCGTTTATTTTGACAGGAGAAATGTGAAACTCGAAGGCATAATGATAATGAGGAGAACAACGCGCGGAAAAGATTTCATTGATAAGATTGCTAAAATCTCCCCGAACGGCTGGAGGCTGCTCGCTAATATCGGTGTTGCGCTTGGCATAATACTGATGATCGCTGGATCTTTTTTGATGGCGTCCCAGGCTTACCTGGTTGCAACGGGCGCCGAAGACGGCGGAGTAAAGCTTTTGCTCCCGGGTCCTGTCAGCACTCCTGTTAATGGACCGGGTGTTTTCATCGTCCCGTGGTGGATATGGATAATCGGGATAGCGTTCGTAATAATTCCTCACGAATTTATGCACGGCATAATGTGCCGAATAGATAATGTGCGAATAAAATCCGTCGGATGGGTTTTGCTTGCTGTCATACCGGGCGCATTCGTTGAGCCGGATGAGAAGCAATTGAAAAAGCAGAAAAAGATGACAAAGCTGCGTGTTTATGCGGCCGGATCTTTTGCTAATATGCTGATGACGCTATTGGTGGTTGTTCTGTTTACTATTCTCATTGGTGCATCTTTTACGCCGGGCGGGGTTTTTGTCGGCACAGTTGAAGGCGGCGCTGCCTATAATGCGAGCATTAACGGATCAATAATCTCCATTGACGGAAGCAAAGTCAATAATCGCGACGATCTTTCTAACTTGCTATCAAAACACAGCCCCGGCGATACAATTACCGTAGGAGTTGCGGGGACTGATTACGTTGTTCCGTCGTTGTCTGGGATTGACTTCTTTGTTCCGAAACCTCTGGCAATCGTCACAAATAGATCGGAAGAGCGTCGTGTAGGGAAAGA
>CAYITT010000092.1:0-4011 GCA_964366275.1 uncultured archaeon | reverse complement strand
ATATTGCGGCGACGGTATCGTACAGCCGCCGGAGCAGTGTGATGACGGAAATACAAACAATAACGATGGCTGCTCTTCTACGTGTAGAATAGAATATTGCGGTGATGCAATTCCACAACCGCCACGTGAGCAATGCGATGACGGGAACCAGAACCCAGCCGACCAGTGCTCAAGCGACTGCAGACTGACTTACTGCGGCGACACGATAAAGCAGAGGCCGAACGGCAGAGGTCTTGGCGGGCCGTTGAACGACGGTTTTGAGGACTGTGACGGCACTGACGGCGTTCCTGCAGGTTATATATGTCTTGCCAATTGTGCACTGGAGCCGCTGAACTGCACCACCGCGATACGGCTCGGGCTGCTGAGGGGCTCCATATCCGGCAACACTGGTTACATCACAAATAACGCCACGCAACCGTTTCTGGTTGGCATGGCGTCATACATGAGATTTGGCGAGGGCCCCGGCAACTATGAAATGTTTGACTGGACTAACGCCACTGTTTCTGCAAGGGGAAACACTACACTGCGTGTCAGCCTGCCTGCGTGCGCGTATCAGGCCGACCTGTTCTGCGGGCCAATACTGTTCTCACTTAACAGCACCGGGTACGGCGACAGAAGACTGGATTCCGCGCAGGGCTCTGACAACGGGTATTGCGACACGGACCAGTGCGAACCGAAGACAATAGGATACTGGAAGCAGCCTTGTGTCGGTCATTACCAGCATGAAAATCAGTCTTCAATGATGTCTTACCTGACGGAAATTCATTTACGGACAGACCTTTTCGACAACGTTACTACATTCAATGGAATGTGTTCCGTACTTAATCCTTCAGAACCCGCAACGATGACGCAGAGAGCGAAGCAGCAGATCATGGCCCTGTGGCTGAATATGGCGTCAGGTAAAATATTTCTTGAGACAACAATAAATCTTGGCGCTTTGTCCAATGCCACTACGGTCGGCGCGGCACTGACGCAGGCGGAGTTGCTATTGCCGACGAACCCGGAAAGGGCGAAGGACATAGCCGACAAGATAAACAACGCAGGGCATGAAACAGGGACGATACTTGTATGCAGACCGGTTTATGTCTGCGGCAACGGTGTTATCGAACCAGGCGAACAGTGTGACGACGGGAATCAGAACCCGGCAGACCAGTGTTCTAACGTATGCACGTTAACGTACTGCGGCGACGTGATAAAACAGAGACCGAACGGCGTCGGTACGGGAGGCCCGCTTAACAACGGCTTTGAAGATTGTGACGGCATAGATGGCGTGCCTGTAAATTATACATGCATGAATAATTGCGCTTTGCAGAAAATACCATACTGTGAAATCATTTTCACGAAAACCGACAGTCCTGACCCTGTGGCCTCCGGTGGCCTGTTGAAATATACACTGAGACTTCGGAACGTAGGCACCGGTAACTGCACCGGCGGCGGCGTTCTAGTCAAGGAAATTTATGATAACAGAACGGTTTTCGTTTCTGCTGTGCCGGCTCCGACTAGTGGCAACAACCAGTGGAATTTTGGAGTTGTCGGACCTGGTAAACTCAAGGAAGTTAATATTACGGTTAATGTTACGACGTCTTGTACGAGCTTAGTAAATACTGCAGGTTTCTGGACTGCTGAATATAATCACTGGACTTACATAACTGAAAATACAACTGTTTCATGTCCGGTGCCTTACTGTCAGATGATTCTGAAAAAAACCGATACTCCTGATCCTGTCGCGCCGGGCGGAATGCTCAAGTATACTTTGAAACTCAATAGCAGTGGAACAGGAAACTGTACCGGTGTTATTGTAAAGGAACTTTATGACAACAGAACAACGTTTGTTTCAGCAACTCCTGCACCGACAACTGGCAACAACGAATGGAACTTCGGAACGGTAGGGCCGGATAAAGTAAAAGAAATAAATATCACTGTTAATGTTTCTTCATCTGCGGCGTGCGGGTTTGTTATCAACAGGGCAAGCTTCTGGAATAACCAGTATAATCAATGGAATTATGTATATGAAAATACTACGGTATTGTGTCCGCCGCCTGTTTGTGGCAACAGTGTTATTGAACCGGGCGAAGAGTGCGATGACGGAAATACACAAAGCGGCGATGGATGCTCAAGCACATGTCAGCTGGAATGTTTACTGAATTTAACAAAGACTGACACACCAGATCCTGTTGCGCACAACGGAACGTTGAAATACACTCTGCGATTGAAGAACTACGGAACTTCTAATTGCTCACGTGAAGGCGCTTCCGTTACAGAAAATTACGATAATAGGACCACTTTCGTTTCATCTATACCTGCGCCATCCAGCGGTAATAATTTCTGGTACTTTACTTCAATAGTTCCTGGGACATTCAAAGAAATTAACATTACAATGAAGGTCAATGCATCAACCTGCAGCTCCGTGAGCAACGTAGCCTGCTATTCTTTCATGAATGCTGATAGACAAATTAGCTGCGTATACGAAAATACCAGCACCCTATGTCCCCAGCCTTATTGCGGGGATGGTATAGTGACGCCGCCGGAGCAATGTGAACTTCCGAACACAATAAATAATATTTACTGCCAGCAAAGCACGCAGACATGCTTACAAAATAAGACAGGCACGCGCGATGCGTTAGGTGCCTGCGGCAGCACCTGCGGATGCTCGTATGACCCGTTTACTTACCAGTGCGTACAGGGACAGTGCGGCGCGGTCTGTGACTCACCACAAGATTACAACCTAAGCGCTGGAATCTGTCATTATGGATGTTCTGATAATTCCTGTTCGTACACAAATTCCTGCTCAACAGGCGCGTACTGCGGCGGCCCTGTCAATAATACATACTTCTACAACGGCCAGTGCTCCGGCGCGGGCTGTTCGTTCACTTCGACAAACTGCGACAGCTTTGATACAAGAACAAACGTTACTTTCTGCATCAGCGAGCAAATAGTCAACAAGACATTTTTCAATGACTTTTCATGCGCCCTAGGCGGATGTACAAATACGACTTCGGTAATCAATACCACTCTTATACTTGATTGTAACTCACTGGATGGCTGGTTCAACACAACAGAAACAAGATGGATTTCTGACACAGTTTGCACGGAGAAAGAACAGCTGAAGCAGTTGTACAGAAACTACACATGCGGTTTCGGCGATACCGGCTGTAATTACACTGTAACAGGCGAACAATGGATCAATACAGGTGCCATAAGAAACGTACCTGACGGAACAGCCTGCTCGGATGAACTATTTTGCAATGGCAATGAATACTGTTCAACGGGACAGTGCGTTCCGGGCCCACCAGTAGCTTGCAACGACAATAATACATGTACAAATGACTACTGCGATGAGCAGCAGGACAGATGTGTTTACATCCCGACAGGAAACGGAACAGCTAACGTCACAAAGGTCTATGGAACACCTTTTGTGTTCAATGGCACGTCCGAATGGATAAACTCGTCCACAATCATAAATATGACGGCTTCCGCGGACGCGTGCTTCCTTAACCTCTCTATATTATATCGTGTTACACTGATGGATAACTCAGTTTGCTACAGCGACGTAGTATGCCAGAATTCTACAGGTACTGGTTCATGGCATGTGTACAACGGGACGTTTACAATAAACGAACAATCATGCCATTTGATAGAATTTTTTGCTAACGGGTCAGTTCCAACACCAATAAAGAAGCAGTGCCCGTTTGTGGACAATTCAGGGCCAACAACCAATAAGACAGTAGGCAGGCCGAATGACAAGATATATCCTTACAATTATAACTGGTCTTTCTATCCGTGGGTGAATGGCAGATGCTGGACTGGCAACGAGAGCATAGACTGCTGGAAAGTCTCTACGATGACACCGGTAAACATGACCTGTAAAGATGTCCAGCCACATCCTGTAGGCGAGCAGAATCTTTGCTTCAACGTAGATTTTGATGGTTCTGACATAACACCCCAGTACTGTGATAGATACGGCGGCGTAATGAACAACAGCTATTGCTGTGTAGCGGAAAAAGAGAAGAT
>CAYITT010000091.1:0-4049 GCA_964366275.1 uncultured archaeon | reverse complement strand
ATGCTGCTTGCTAATGCGGCTGACGCACCTATACCGGAGGCGCATTCATGGTTTCCTGATAAAGTTATTTTTAGAGGCGTCTTTTTGACGTCAATCTTCATGAAATTGAAAATAGCATCAAGCTGCCGTGAAATTTCGTCCTGTTTTGTGTCTTTGTAGCCCTTAATGGCCGGCCTGTTATCTACAAAATTTAATTCATGTTCTCCTTCTTCAACTTCCGCAACTGTGTGATCACCTATCGCAGAGGCGATCCCCGGCAAGCCGTAAACGACAAAATGCTCGCCGAACAATATTGTTTTTCCGTATCCTATGCCGCTTCCAGACATTTTATCATCTCCTCAAAATAAATGATCGTTTACAATCTTGGCTCCATCGCCGGGCTTGCACAGTATAGTTTTCTTTATGCTGTCCAGGCTCTCAAGCCGCTTCTGAATTTCATGGACATCCTTTTCAAGGCAGAGTATTTTGACCTGCGGGCCGGCGTCCATAGTAAAATAGACCTCCAGTCCTTCTTCTCGCCAACCAATGACAGAATGAATTACGTCCATTGTAGCGGGCGTCCAGTAAATTATAGATGGAGTCGTAGTAATCATTGTAGCATGCATCTTCAGCGCGTTCTTTTCTGCTGTCGAGCCGACAAGAGTGAAGTCGCGATGCTTAATTCCGTTCCTTACTGCATCAAGATCGTTGTCAACGCTCTTCAGCCAACCCTCGTAGTAAGGACAATTTGCAACAGTTTGTGCCATTCCACCGCGGCTGCTGACGGGCTTCTTGGCTTCGCTGACGATGCAGGCAAGCATTCTGAACTCAGGCCAGTGGCTCTTAGGTGCTATTGTTTCTGCATAGCTGTCGCTTCCATCGTCTTTGTGGCCCTTATGCCATTCCGCGAATCCTTCACATATAGAACGGCTTGCGGAGCCGGAACCCATTCTTGCAAGCATTGTCAGTTCGCGTTCATTGAGATTCAAACCTGCTGCTTTAGTTGCAGCCAGCGTAAGTGCAGCTAATCCGGATGCGCTGCTAGCCAGGCCAGCGGCAACAGGAAAGTTTGATTCAGAAACGATCTTTGCTTTCTGGTGAATTCCTGCTATTTTTCTTATTCTTTCTACGTGACCAAGAACGTCTTTTTCGTCCTTCCTGATTTCTTCGTCATTTACAAGTATGGTATCTTCGCTGTAGTTGTCGAACTCAACCGTTGTCTTTGTATGAAGCCCGTCACACGTCATTGATATGCTGCTGTTGAAGGGGAGTATTAGCTCCTTGTTCCTCTTTCCCCAGTATTTTACCAACGCTATATTCGCGTTCGCTAATGCCGTTGCTTTCATGCTGATAGAATGATTAGAGTCTTTAAAAGTATTTCAAGAACGTGCCATTTTACGGAAGTTTTTCATGGGCTCGCCCAGATTTGAACTGGGGATCTCTTCCGTGTGAGGGAAGCGTTTTCTACAAATTGTCATAGCCGCTAGACTACGAGCCCGTGCCATTAACATCAGCCGTCTTATTTTCTAGTTAACTTACACCTTAAGAAATCAATGTGCCGACCGGTTCGCCCGCTACTGCTTTGGCCAAATTCCGGGGGTCTTTTCCACTAACTATGATTGTTCTTATACCGGCTTCATCCAGCGTGCGTATCGCTGTGGCATCGAGTATTCCGTAGTTGTTCGGCATGCCTTTTACAGAAAATTTTTTCAGGTCGCTAAAAGTCATACTATCTATTTTCTTCGCGTTCTTGAATTTTTTCGGATCCTTGTCGAAGATTCCTTCAACGTCACTCAATTTGACAAAAAGATCTGCATCTATTATTTTAGCGGCGATTGCTGCATTTGCATCCGTGCTCCTGCCCGGAATAATACCGCCTATCACACCTGAAGTATTCTGATCAATCTCCTCTATTCTAAACAGCGGCCGCATACCAAGAGAGTAAGAAACGAGCAGAACGTTTGCTTTTATCAGCTCTATAAAAATTTTCTCCTTTTCTTCGTTCTTCAGAGAGAATTTTTCTATGGATTTTCCGTATTTTCTCGTCAGGGATCCGCCGCCTATCGCGACTATCAGCTGATTTTTCCCTTTTAACGCGCGCAAAAGCGGTAAAAGTCTTGAGAAATATGAAAAATCGGGTCCGAACTCACCCATGCTCACGGAGCCCCCGACTTTTACGACAATTTTCATCTCGAACAACCCTTCAGTAACAATTTTTTCTAACTAAAGTCTCGATTGAACGCTTTAATACTTTTTATCTCATTCTAATATCATGGCCTCGGATAAATTTCTTAACTATAGAAAGCTGCAGACCAAATTCAACCTTCCACAGCTCAATGAATTGAAGGAAACCTTCAAGTTTGATATCGAAGAGAATGAAAAAATCTTCGATCAGATTCGCACAGAGGTGTCTGACAGGCTTTTCAATTTCACCGAAAAAATAATAGAGCCAATAATTGCCGGCTCTGATTCATACTCCTGCCTTTTTGAACAGGAAATGGTCACAGACAAGGAGAGACAGAGGCTTTTTGACATGTACAAAAAGATCCAAGTCCTGAAATGGGAGAACAATCTTCTTATGGTCCAGCCTGACGAACAGAAAGCTGCCGAATGGGTCAAAAAAACATGGGAACTATGGAACGGGGAGCTTGAGGTTGAACTTTCAACTGTCTGTAAAAAACTCTCTACAAGCTGGAAAAACATAAGATTCGAAAAATCTAACCAGAGCTATCACGGCTAAGCTTCTTGAAGCACTTTTTTCTATAATTCTCGCCTAAAAAATATTTTTAGGGCAAAAGTTAATTTTGATTAACTATATATATCAGGAAAAATAATTACTTCTATTCAAAAGGTGATAAAAAATGGCAGCCAAGAAAAAGAAGAAGAAATAAGTTTGAAGCACGTTTTTTTATTTTTCTGTTGCTCTAGTTTTTTTCTATTTTTTACTTTCATTTTGTCCTTGCTATTTTCTTAATATCTTTCTGGTTCATATCAAGGAAATCTTTCTCAGTCACTGAAGGGATATCAAAAGACACCTCTTCTTTTGTGATTATTACAGCAGTCTTGGCAGATATTTTTGAAAACTCCTTAATGTAAAACAGCTTTTTCTTGGCGCTCTTTGCGCTTTCTTCAACATCAGATAAGATAAGCGAACTGCTGTCCTTTGCTAACATGTTAAACGGGCTCTGGTAAACTGCGTCGGCGTCGAAACCGACGCTTTTGAACTTCCTGTATATTTTTGCCTCAAAAGAAGTTTTCGGAGTCATAGATGCATCAAGATTTTCTATCTTAAGCTGTTCCATGAGGCTGGCTTTCAGTATTTTTTCTATTTTTACTGCGTTTTCGTACTCTATCTTTATCGGCTTCTTCTCGTGTTCGTATATACTCTTCTTTGTGACGCCCACTCTGTCAGCAAGTTCGCTTTGGGTCATGCCGGATTCTTCACGCGCTGCACGAAGCGACTCGGGGTCGATTTCCACAAAAAGTCCGCCACGGAGTCTGCAAATCGACGGGAAGCTGTCGTTAAGAACGATACTCTCGAATGTCCCTGGCGTAACTGTAGGGACTTCAAATCTTTCATAAAGCACGTTATCGGAAAGCTTCTCTCTTCTGGTATGCAGCCCTACAAGAAACGTGCGGGCGTCGAGATGCTTTGACATTACCTTCAGGTTGGTGGCCTGCTCTTCCTGGAAAGAATCGACATTTGAAAGGATTTTTATGAGTAGCATAGAGTCTTTTTTTGCTGCTATATCAAAGCATCCGCGATAGTGAAAGAAGTCAAAACCGCCCTCTTCAAGAACGTCGTCTATTTTATCTGAAAGTATGGCTTCCATAAAAGTATCACACAGGGAAAGCTTATAAGAGTTTAATTAAAAGCTAACTAAAAGAGTGGGCCGGTAACTTAGCCTGGTAGAGTACCTGTCTTATATGACACATAACGATACGTCGTTGTGATCAATCTAGGCTAACAGGAGGTCGTGAGTTCAAATCTCATCCGGCCCATTTCCTCATTTTTGAAGGTTTTTAAGCCTTTCTATCTTATATGTGCATGAAAGTATACTACAACTTTC
>CAYITT010000090.1:0-4073 GCA_964366275.1 uncultured archaeon | reverse complement strand
CAAGGAAGGCCGGGACTTTTGATACGGACGTGTTGACGCGCTCTGCCTCCGCCTCGAGCCACTGCATTCCGCGTATATTGTGGTCTATCATGAATCTGTACTTGAACAGAATATCCGCCTCGTATATTTCTTCAACGAGTTTGTCAGCAATAAGTTTTTCCCTGAATTTCGGCACGTCTTGCGGGTTTGCAACAGTAACCTTGTACATTTTTACTTTTTCTTGCGTGAATCCTATAGCCGGATATTTATAAACTTCCTCTATATTGACCGGGTTTATTACTGCAAGATTTTTAGGATTGTCACACTTAACGTAGAAGTAAGGCTGCATTTTATCGTACAAAACACATACAGACTTTCCTTCTTCATTTTTACCAAAAAGGCGTATAATCGGCTTGTTTCCGTTTAGAAAGTAGTCTGCGTCTAAAAGTTGGAATCTCACGTTCATTTGACCACGTCTATGAATTGTCCTTATAGTATTTAATTATTAGACTAAACCTTGATGCCAAGTTCGATTGATGTGTGAAGCTTTTCTATCAAACCGTTATAGCACGGTTTAGATCTTTTTGATAACATGCCAAATGTCTCTTCCGGCGGGAATGCCCCGCTAGAATAAAACCTCAGCCAGCCGTCCAGCACCATGACACATCCCCCTGCCTGATGCACTGTTTTGCCGTCAGGCGTCAGTCTTCTAAAGTCTTCCAGGGCTGCACCAAGCACTGAATAAACATGTCTGTCTCTCAGGTAGACTGCCATTTCATTCATGCTCATTGTGTTCGTCATTTTACACCAATGTTTACTTTTTCGACGTCGCGCGTCGCAAAATCAACAACAATGGGCCTGAATTCGCGGAGTACTGCCCCCGACGAAACGAGCGTGACCGACTTGTAATTAGTTACTGACGCATCTTCGCCGCCCGTATGGACTATATCCGGCACCTCGTCCAAAACGAGGTAATCTTCGTCGAATATCGCCCGTGACTTGCCCATGTATCTTTTCTTCAGCATCGTCGTGTCCCCGTGTCAGACGATCAGGATTTTTAACCCCCCCAACGCGACGATTGCGGGGCTGCTCAGTGATACTATTTTTTTGCTTTCATAGATGTCAGGCAGACCAGGATGTTCCCCATCATCACTAATCATGAACACCGTCTTCATATAGCAATAACGGTCTACATATTTTTCCAGCTCTTTCCTGTTCCCGACTCCTCCTGCAACAAACAGGTAGGTTATGTCCGATTGTGAGAACCACTCAAAGAATCGTGTTATATCAGCTGGCGCGGCCACATCCAGCTGTAAGTCAGAGACAAAACACGCCTTCCCGATGCCGGCTGCCGGCGTCCTCAACGGTATATCCGGATATATTATTTTCTTCCCGAATAACACTTTTCCTCCCGCAAGCGCGCGCACTGCGATTACGTCATCGAGTTCCAGGTCCTCTATAGAATCAAAAATTACAGGCACTGTAGCTGTTTTGTCTTCCAAATCAACTATTATTTTACCGTCCTTTTCTTTTATCTCGCGGGCAATTCCAATGACGTGCACCTCGTTCCGCGTGCTGTCGATCTTATTAAGAGAAACAAAATCTCTCGGTACCCTGGCGACAATAATATCTCTCATCTTCTCGTACTTGGAGTTGTAAAACTTGACAAAATCCTCCTTTGTTATTTCTTCCTTGCGTGATGAGAGGTTTTTCAGTATTTTATAAGGAGTGTAAAGGTCAACAGACCTGACAACTATTGGAAGCCCGTCGCGGAACGTTTGTTCAACACCTTTTTCTTCAACAAGCTTTAGCGCATCCTCAGTAAGCAAATGCCCTCTTTCAAAGAACTCGTTGACAATTTTTTCTCTGTCCATTCGTTCCTATTCTCCGAAACGTTCCACAAGTATGTTCTTTACCCTGGCAAGCACGTCTTCCTTGATCGCAAGAGAAATGTCTCTTGTCCTTCCGTACCGGCCGTTTGATATGACTTTTGCGGTGATTATGCCAAGCATGTCCAGCTCGCTGATCAAATCACTGATTCTCCGCTGCGTTAACGGCTTCATGTTGTTTGTCTTGCAAATTGTAGCGTAAGAATCGTAAACGTCGCCTGTGAGCATGCGCTTGTCCACCCACCCTTTCTGGGTGCCCATTTTCTCATTTATCTTTACGATTGAAAACAGCACTGCTTGCGAATGGCTCGGCTGTGTTCTTATCGTTTCTGTCACCCGATCCATGTCCAGCTTCTGCTGTGCTGTTTCAATATGACTCTCCGTTATGATGCGTTCGCCGCCTCTTTCGGCTATCTCGCCTGCCACACGTAAGAGGTCAAGCGCACGTCGCGCATCTCCGTGTTCCTGTGCTGCCAGCGCGGCACACTTGCTGAGCACTATGTCTGTCACGACCCCGGTCTTGAAGCCCTCTTTAGCCCGCTCATAAAGTATGTCCTTTAGCTGCACTGCGTTATAAGGGCTGAATATAACCGCTTCCTCGGAGAGTGACGACTTTACACGCAAATCCAGATTGTCGCGGAAAGAAAGGTCGTTCGTTATTCCTACTATCGTGATATGACTTTTCTTCATGTCCTGGTTTACTCTTGTCAGGTTGTATAGAAAATCGTCGCCGACTCTCTTTACAAGCGTGTCGATCTCATCCAGTATCACAATTACCGGGCTCTCTTTTGAATCGACTTTTTCGAAGAATTTTCTGTAAAGAACATCTGTAGGCAGTCCTGTATCAGGCACACAATCCCCGAGCTCTCTCAACATCTGGGCAAGCAGCCTGTATTCGGTATCGGCCACCTTCTTCATCTTGCAGTTTATGTAGATGACGCGGAGCGTCTTCCCGCTCTGCTTGATCGCATCATTAAGTTGGCTTAACAGGTATTTCGCGCATATGGTCTTCCCGGTTCCGCAGGTCCCGTAGATGAATATATTATTGGGATGATAGCCACGAAGAACTGGCGCAAGCATCGATCCTATCTGCTGCAGCTCTACATCCCTGTGAGAAATTTTATGAGGAATGAAAGAGGAAGACAAAGCCTTTTTATCGTTGAAAAGGTCTTCTTGTTCTATATATTGTGTAAAGATGTTACCTACGTTTAACGTATTCACTGACTCCCCACCCCACATACCAAAAACGCTAAGAAGTGTCAACTTCTTTCCGTTCAGGTAACCTTCATTTCTCATGGGAGTATATAAAATTTTCAAATCTGGGAAATATACTTTGCCGACGATATACCACCCCACCATTTCTTATGGAAGCGCTCTTCTTCTTCTTTTCTTTCTATAAGGTTGTTATAGGAAGGGTAGGTATCCATTTTGTTACTTTTTTGTCCAAAAGAAACACACTCCACAAGAAACAAAGGAGGCAGTTACGGTACAATTACAACCAAAACCAATAATTCTTACGAAATTTTATGTATATGGGTAAAGCTTTGCTTTACCTGTACAGGAGAAGTCAGACCCTTCTGTAGGTTATGTGAAGTTGGTGTCAAAATACTGTTATAGAAGACGCACCTTACCCTGACCTGCATGTTCGTGGTTTAGCAGCGCAATACCTTTCCATTCTCAACAGCCCCTGACCCTAAAAGTAGTTTAATAAATCAAAACACAACCGACTTACCACAGTTGATCCGGCGGCCCACGCCTTACAGAACAAATTCGTAATTTAATAAAGAACTTAACCTACTCGTCGACAAGCTCAAACTTGAACCCGTAGGTTATTATACCTTCGTCGCCGTCGGTATAGAGTCTTCTGAAAATGCTCTTTACCCTGCTTCCTATTGAAAGTCCTTCCCGGTCAACTACGATACCGCTTATAACGGGACCCTCATCGAGCTTGATCAGCGCGACATTGTAAGGAGTATTTCTGCCAAACCCAGCCGGCGCGACATGTATCTCGGTAAAGCTGATTACCTCGCCAAACCCGGTGAATTTGAAAGGAAGAAGGGTATCATTGCCGCATTCACATACCTTTCTTGGCGGCATGTGTTTGCTGTTGCAAGTGCCGCAGCCGGTGCCCGTTAAAGTGTACCGACTTTCCCTTAACCGCCATGGCGCGGCAACAGATGATCTATGTGGCATTTATTTAGCCTC
>CAYITT010000089.1:0-4097 GCA_964366275.1 uncultured archaeon | reverse complement strand
GATAGCGAACCCGTTTTGGGTAATGATTTTTGCAAGCGCAGCATTCTTTTTGTCGTCTATCCAGACAGCAAACTTGCCGCTGTTCAGGTTTTCCAGAATTTCGATAAGTTTCATCATAAAACCTTGTGATTTAACTATAAATAAAACGTAATGCCATTAGAAATTATGGCGTTCCTGTCGTTTGCTGCAATCATAGCCACACTTCTTAGCTCTCTTGTGGCTTTTGTAGCGCTTGTAATATCAGATAAATTCATAGCGCACGGAATCGAGGCGAAAAAACTTCTCATAATTTCTATAGTAGCTCTGTTTGTAGCCCCGCTGGCGGGCTCTTTGCTTTCGTCATACGTGCTGATCCCACTTTACATCCATGCTTATCTACTGCCGCTAGCAATCTGGATAATTCTCGGAGAAATCCTTCTTTCAGAAGATCGTATGACAAAATTAAAAGTAGCTGCTGTAGGCTGGGTTGTTTATCTGTTACTCTCGTTAACAGTCGCGCCTTACGTGTTCGCGCTTATTCCTTTCTAGAAGATGCCGCTTTTAAACGTGTGAAAATTGGTCTGAATCCATGTGAAGATACAATCTAACATCTGACTCATTTACTTCCATTCCTGATTCTTGCAATTCTCTCATTAGTTGAGATTTTGTGTCTGGATTGTTTGGTATTTCTACAGCACTGTGATGGTCTAGATATCCTAATTGATATCCAATAAGAAAATTACCGGCGTCTTCATCACCCATTAACTCAAGACTTGTCTGTAGTTCTAATGGTTCGTCAACATTCCTATATACAAATGTATTCAACGCTCTTCCGTTTGGAAGTACAGGTGTCAAGGCACCGCAGTAATCATTAAATTGTGAAGGCATCTGTCTTTTGACACCCAATATAGAATAACACTTAAATCCATGACCCATAATTAATCCACCCTCGTGCCAATCTTGCCGCAGATGTATCCGTCTCTATCGACATCCGGTACAGTTACATTTCTTCGTGGCACATTTTCTTTAGAACGTTTCATAAAAGCATATCTTGCTTCAGGGCCATGTCCACTTTCGATGTATTCGAGTTTATAGCAATCAGAAAGCGTTTGGCCTTCGTCAAGAGTTACTTTATATCTTGGAGATTCTCTCATTCTGGTCTCGACAGAATTCGCTTTTTTTGACTGGTTTATGTTCCCGGCGTAAAATCCAAGACACAGTAATCCAAATGCAGCAGTCGCCCCGACCTTTTTCATAGTTTCTACTGCTCTTCGTTTTGCTCTGTCACCTTTGACAACTCTGTTGTCTATTACTCTATTAGCAAAATCTCTTGTGTATGACATTTTAATCAACGTCTGCGAATTGGTGTCTCTCTGTCAGGTGCCCACGCTTCTACTCCGGCACGAACGTTGTCTGAGACCTCAGGCAGTCTTCCGACAAGAATCTTGCCGTCATATGGGAAAGCGCCGAAAGTCTCACCATCAGCGTCCTTTACTATTGCGTGATAGTTTCCTCTTGGATCCCAGTTCAGGTCAATGCCTTCCACAGTAAAACCAGCTTCAGACGCCTGTCTGCGAAGCGCAGCAAAGTCACCTTCTTTCCTAGGAGCTGACCCTGCCAGGTTTTCGTATACTATACAGCCACCGCCATCGCGATGAACTCTGTATAGACCGTTTGGTCCGTCTAAAAGCAAGTGTTCTGGAACGTCTCTTTTTTCGTCAGCAAATCCGTATGCCATCTCTCTCATACCAGTTCTTGGTACGAGTGTTCTTAGAAGTTCGCCGTCGACATTTAATCCAAACCCTCTTTCATAATTTGTTTCCATTTTTCAACACCCCAATTATCTGTTACTACTATATGGTTACAAGTAGTATATATAGTTATCGCTTTCAGCGAAACTATACAGGTCGATTGTAGATCGACCAGGTATAGTTAACTGTTAGTAGCTCGGGAAAGGAAAGAAGTTGTACCCGGTCTTCTGGCGCAGCTGGTCAACCGCCATATCATTGAACCCTCTTTCATCATGATGCCCGCCTGCCAGTTCTGTATAGACGTGAAGTGTTTCATGCCTGAGGACATGCTCTCCTGCGCCGTATGGTGTGCGTTCAGGTGACGGCATAGCTATCTCGCCATTGTCCGGGTTCATGAATGCCACGACACCCGGTCCGGCATAATCAAAGACCGGGAAATTGTTGTTTATTTTTGCGACGTGTTCGTAGGTGTATGGTGTGCAGGAAACCTGATAGTGACCCAGATCACCGTCAAAAGATCTCGATTCTCTCCTGCTATTGCGTGCTACAAATTCAACCATGGACATTACTACGAGCTACGCAGATTAAAAGATTAGGATAATAGGGAAGAATAGGATGAAATACAGGGCGATTTTGTGATAGGCATATTCGGTGGGTCTGGGTTCTATTCGCTTCTTGATGAAGTCGAGACTGTTACGCGCGAGACCCCTTTCGGCGCGCCTTCTTCGCCGGTTACTATCGGTGTTATCGGCCGCAAGGAAGTCGCTTTCATTGCCCGCCACGGGCTTCAGCATGAGTATCCGCCTCATATGATACCGTACAAAGCCAATTTGTACGCTTTCCGAGAGCTTGGCGTCACGCGTGTCATAGCACCCAGCGCAGTCGGCTCGTTGAAGAGAGAAATTCGTCCGGGCGATTTTGTCATAACCGACCAGTTTGTCAACTTCACCAACCGCGAGGATACATTTTACAATGAAATGCCTGTAACGCACATATCAGCTGCCGACCCTTACTGTCCTGAGCTAAGAAAATTCATAATCAATATGGGCCATTCACTTAAGCTGCCTCTGCATGAAAAAGGTACCGTTGTCGTGACAAACGGACCGAGATTTGCTTCACGCGCTGAAAGCGAGTTTTACAGAAAGAACGGCTGGGATATAATAAACATGACACAGTATCCTGAGATTGTCCTTGCACGCGAGATGGAGATGTGCTACGCGAATATCTCATTGGTGACAGATTATGACGCGGGCGTGAAAGATGAAATAGCGCCTGTTTCTACCGCAGAGGTCGCCCATGTATTTTCCCAGAATATAGGAAAACTGAAACGGCTGATATTTGACTGCATACCAAATCTCTCTGAAAAGAGAGAATGCGACTGCGCCCACTCTTTGGACAAAGCCAGGTTCTAGCTATTCAAGCCACTCGTAACCCTTGCCTCTGGGAAATATGCGTGCTACCTTCACAGAATTGTTTTCAACTGCATAAACTGCCCTGTAATTTCCGATCCTTATTCTGTAAAGTTGGCTCTTTGAGTGTTTGTGTAGTTTCTTAATGTCGGCATTCGGTCTTGACGTAAATGGATCACTTTCCAGTTCTCTCAGGTCGTTTTTTATGCGGTCGTGCGTTTTCTTGTCTAAGGATTTGAGGAATTTTATAGAGGTCTTGGAGAGAAATACGCTAAATTTTATCAAGAGGAATGAACTCCTCTGTTTCCAGTATCGTTTCCACTTCATCGTAGAACTTCTTTATCTCAGCGACTTTCAGAAGGTTCGCTATTACGTCGTTGTAAGTCTGATCTTTCCTGCCTACTTTCTTCAGTGCGTCCCTCGTTTCCTTGCTTATCGGTATAGTTGTCATTTCCATTGAAGTCACATCTTATAATTATTACAAGTTACTTATAACAGATATTATTTAAAGCTACACATCCACAAGACTAAAACCACTAAACAGTAGCAAAATACAAACCTTTTTAAGCTTTTCTGAAATCGTATTTAGATGTCATTAGTTCGCATACAGCCATTGATTGCAGACGGAAGAGAACTGCTTCCAGCTTTCTCTTTAGAGAAGGAAATAAGTAACTATGGTAAAACCCCTCTGGCTGTATACAAGACCGCACCTACGCTTGCTCAGCTTCGTCATGCATACGAGACGAACGCAGAAATAAAGGCTAACGTTCTTGCAAACAGATACAGGGGCGAATGGACAGCAACTTTCCTGCGAGACGGGAAGGAAGCGATAGAACGCCCGGATAATGTTTTTTACGATGAAAGACATGGCTTGTGGGTAGCCGAAGGCGGCAAAGTAACAAGAGTAGAACTTCCAGGCGAAGGCTGGGCTCTTGAATATGACAAGCCTACTGGTTTC
>CAYITT010000088.1:0-4113 GCA_964366275.1 uncultured archaeon | reverse complement strand
ATATCATCAACCAGTGCCACGAAGGTGCTTTCGTGTGACCAAATGGTAGAAGTTCTCTCCGAGGCAGAGGATCTGGAAAGTTTCGAGAAAACGAAAAACGCGGATAAAATGGTGGAATCGTACGGAATAATAAAAAAAGAAATGGTCGAGCTTCAGGAAGATGCCGAGGCAAATTCAGAAAAAATTGGCAGGGTAGTCTTTTACAACATAAAATCCAAGTACAAACTTACATCGCCACTGTCAACAAGAATAAGCGAAAAATACCAGAAAAATTTAGTAATAATATATGAAAAGGTCGGCAACAGGATAAAAGTCTCGTCGCGTAACCAGGCAAAAAACATAAACGCAGGCAAGGTTATGCAAAAAGCTGCTACAGAAGTCGGCGGTTCCGGCGGCGGACATGAGGCTGCTGCGGGCGCGACAATTCCTGCTGAAGAATGGGACAGGTTCAAAGAAATCGTAGTGAGATTAGCCAAGTAATTATTTTATCGCCACGATCATCGCGTGCTTCGCTTCATAGGGTTCTAGGTCAATTAACTGTACGACGCGAAAGCCTGCATTCTCTACTTTTTTCTTTTCCTGTTCGTAAACGTCCTTTGGCTTCATTGTTACGTCAATACTCTGGGATTTTATTGCGATCATCAGCTGGCCGCCTTTTTTGAGAAATTCCTTTGAATTTTTTATGGCTATTTCAGTTTCCTGCGGATCCGCTATATCGCAGAAAACTACGTCGCATTCCTCAACCCATCTGTATTCTTCTATCTTGCGCGCATCAGCCTTTATCGCAGCCATATTTTTCCTTTCTTTTGCCAAATCGAGCAAATTGCGAAGCACCCGTTCGGCGAACTCGATTCCATAGACAAAGCCGTCCTTGCCTACGATATCACTAACATGCGAAACTGTTGTGCCTGTAGAAGCTCCCAAATAAAGTACTATTGAGCCGTTCTTTATTTCTAAATCCCGCAAACCGTTAAGAATTGCAGCGCCTAACTTACTCCTGGTAGGGTCCCACTCGCGCTTATCTTCTGTAAGTTTCTCCCCGTAAACACGTTTGCCCGGGACAAAGTTTTTTGTGTAAAGCGCCCGCCCATCCAGAAAAACGTTATGAAATATTTCTTTCATTATAAACCCCTTTCTTTTCCAAAAGAAAGGTTTTTATCATACCCCAAAGAAAAGGGTTGACTAAACCTTATCCCTCGAATTTTATTTTGCATTTTCATTATCCAATACCTTCTTTATGTCTTCTTCCAGCTCACGTTTCATTTTTTCACTCTCATCGCGCCCTGAATAGTAGTCAATGCGCGCGGCCAACATTAACTTGCTAGATAATACCCGCGCTACTTTGCCCTTGCTGGCGTTAGGCGCCTTCTGGATGAGTTCGGAATTGAAAATAATACCGTATTTTGGGCTTCTTCCTTTCTCGTGAAGATGGCGGAACAATGCCTTCTCTGCTCCAAGGAGCTGTATAGTTGAAGCGGGCATACGGGCTAACTTTTCTAACGAACCTGCTAATGCCAAAAGCCGGGCGCCGAGCAGCGGGTCGATAAGCGAAGAAAAGTTTCTTGCAACTTCATTCATAGCTGTTGCAACGTATTTTTCCAGTTCGGTCTTCTCGCGAGTGAGGTTTTGAATAGTGTATGCGAATTCCCGCACAGCCTTTTCGTCTCCTTCGCTAAACTCTACGCCAACGCTTTTTGAGAAGCCCTTGATATTTTCTCTTCTTCCGTGCTTTGAGACAATTTCAACTATATTCGCATTCTTCAGTTCCGGATAGTGCAAAGAAAACCACTCATACAGCCGCTCGGTGAATACGTTTATGGCTCTGGTAAGATCTTCCAAAGAACGCACGGATTGCACGATAAGTTTGTCGCGGCCTATGGCTCCGTGTAGCCGACGTGTGGACAAGGCTATGGAGAAGTTCGATAAAAATTCATTAATCTGCTCGTCGCTCATATTGCAAAGGTTCTTTGCGTACTCCCGGAAATTTTCACGCAGCAGCCGATAAGCCTCGTCGGATTCAGAAAGCTCATAACCGTTCATATTTGTCTTTATTTCGGGGTCTATTTCCTTTGAAAGAAAATGATCTAATGCACGCTTTTTGTCCCAGATCTTGTAGTAAAGCAATTTGCCGTCAGAAAATGCAAAAATACCTATAGGAGACCTTGCAATGAGAGCGCTCTTCATGCTCAGTTTACCACCTTTAACAGTTAAAAATCTGTGGTAACTGGCATCTAAACTATCGTTTATAGGATATCGGTGTTTTGACGATAGTTTAAGATGAGTATTTAAATTTTTCACAAGCTATTAAAAAACGATAGTCATGGGAAACATAAGAACAAAAGATATCAAGAAAGCGGCATTCCAGATAAAGGAAGCGCTTCATGACAAACTTTCTATAGACTTCGAAAAGAATAAGAAAGTGGTCAAGGACATGAAGTTAGTAGACAATAAGAGAATGCGGAACAAGATTACAGGCTATTTAACAAGAATAATGAGAAGGCCAGTTTAGTTTCTTCCTACATGGTTTAAAAATCGTTTCAGGCACATCTTGAACCATGGGGTATATTTTCCTGAATTCAGTTCGATATCTTTCTTTAGATCTTCGAGATCCACAAATGCTATATCATCTATTTCGCCTGGATTAGGCTTAACCTGCCCATTGTAATGTCCGATAAAAACGTGATCCAGCTCGTGCTCGCCCCAGTCCTTGTCGTATTTGGCATCGTATTGGAACTTGAACAGAAAATCGAGATCACAGGTAAAACCCATCTCTTCTTCGAGACGGCGCTGCGCGCCTAAAATCACAGGCTCGTTCAATCGCGGATGCGAGCAAACAGTGTTAGACCAGAAGCCCGGCCAGGTTTTTTTCTCTTTATTTCGCTTTGTTATTAACAGCTGGTTCTTGTCGTTTAATATAAAAACTGAGAAAGCACGGTGCAATTTGGCCGGATACCTGTGCGCGGCATATTTTTCTTCCGTGCCGATGTCGTTATCTTCGCCGTCGACTAAAACTACGTGTTCCATTTTATAGGATTAGTAGCAAAGGTTAAAAGTCTAGCAGAGCTTTTGATTTCGTTTAAATACTAATAAGTTACCATTTTTACAGGTGAATGAAAATGTCAACAAGGGTAATGGAAAGATATGCATTGATAAGATCAGGTGAAACTCTAAGGGGCGATAGAGTAATAGGCTTGTACGCGAACGAGGAAACGGCACTCGGGATTAGAAGAGAAAAAGAAAAGGCAGATCACGTATCTGAGTACCACGTACTTCCAGAGAGTCAAGTGCCTGTGAACATGTTGAATTAATTTTCTTTTCTTACGCCTTCGCGATCTATTGTAACATCAAGCGGGTAAAGCCCTGCTTCCTTCCATTTTCCTTCTATATTGAGCGCAACTTTTTTGTCAAAACAAACTGCTATACCGCAATCTCCGCCGCCGGCTCCCGACAGTTTTCCGGCACCGCCGCAATCTATAGCAATATCCGATAGTTTTTCCAGCTCAGGCGTTTCTATCTTTACGCCGCTTGCTTCTGTGAGTTTCTTGAGAAGCGCCTCATTTTCAATCAGATATAGGTAAAAATCGGTATACTGCTTCGATCTGAAAGCGTCTATGGCGTTCTTAGCTACTACAGATATTTCTTTCATCAACAAATCGTGCTCTTTCCTATTACCCGCCTTGAACTCATTCATCTGCTTTATCATGGCTGTTGTAGAGGCAGAGTCCCCTGTCCATCCTACGAGGAGGTGGAGATCTTTTGGTACTTCAATTTCTTCTATAATAAGACTCGGCCATTTTTCTCTGACTATGTTAGATAATTTTTCTCCAGATTCGATTTTTTTCACGAGCCATTCAGGGTCAAAGCGACTGTAGACAAATAAACCTCCGTACGACGAGGCAGCAACATCAAAGGCGCTGCCTACCTTGCCCTGCGCATAGAAATGCGCGATTGTAGCTAGTTTGTATATCTCTTCTTTTGTCGCCTTGTAACCATGATAATCAAGAAGTGTAGATATAGTCGCGACGACTACAGCGGCTGAAGAGCCGAAACCGACTTTTTTCAGCTCGCCATTTACCAAGAACTGCGTGTCTTTGCTCGATGTTTTGATAGAGA
>CAYITT010000087.1:1999-4172 GCA_964366275.1 uncultured archaeon | reverse complement strand
AAGAAGCATGGGAGACGAAGTCATCGGGGAAGGCATAGTGGAAATAGTGCATGAAAAAATGACCGGCAAACGATTGGCCGGATGCAAATCGTTTAATAGCGTGAGACTGCCTCTTGGCGCGTACGAAGATCTCGAAATGCGTTACCTTATCGGTTATTGCACCGCGCGGCCGGTCGTAAATAATTTCGGTATAATTGGCATGCATGAGATGGTCGGAAACCCGCCTACGGATGACGAGTTGACTTATCCTTATGCATACCAGCAGCGCGTGCAAATAGAACTTATAATGAATACGGTAGCCACTTCGTCAGCCGGCAGCCCGATGCTTACGATACCACGCTAGACATGACGGAACAATTTCACAAAAACATAACTTAAATCCGCTAATTCCTATATTCTAAAGATGAGGTTTGACATTTCCGTGAAGGAATTTTTGGAACAATCAAAGAACGGCTCACTTCACTATGAAGAATTTATCTCCAGCTATATGAAAGCGCTCGGAGATGCTAATAAAAAATTCCGATTCATGAGGCATATTTCTGGCCAAACACCAAAAACAAAAAACCCTTTCCTATTCGGACTTCCGTTTACTGTCAAAGATAATATTTGCGTAAAGGATATGGTGTCAAGTGCAGGATCTAAGATTCTTGACGGCTACGAGCCGCCTTTTGATGCGACGGCTGTGCTTCGCACAAAAGAAGCCGGTGCCTTTATCGCTGGAAAGACAAACCAGGACGAGTTCGGATTCGGAACCTTTTCGACAAACAGCGCCTACGGAATTCCTAAAAACCCGCAAGACCATGAGAGAAGCTGCGGCGGTTCTTCAGGCGGAGCCGCGGCTGCTATCGCTTCGCTGCCGCATCCGCAAATCGCTTTGGCCGAAAGCACAGGCGGGTCAATTTCGTGTCCTGCCGCATTCTGTAACGTCGTCGGAATCACGCCGACGTATGGATTAGTTAGCAGATATGGACTCATTGACTATGCGAATAGCTTGGACAAGATCGGAGTAATATCAAAAACCGTTAATGATACTGCTTTAGGCTTATCGATAATTGCAGGTCACGATAACCGCGATTCAACAAGTCTGCAGACGCCAAGAAAAGACTACACTCACTACAATACAAAACTCAAAGGGGTAAACATTGCAATACCTAAAGAGTATTTTGAAAACATAGACAAGCAGGTCGAGAAAGACGTCTGGGCTGCTGTCAAGCGCTTAGAGAGCGAAGGCGCAACTTATCAAGAGGTCAGCCTGCCGAATACGAAATACTCGCTCGCGGCATACTACATCATCGCGACAAGTGAAGCGTCCACAAATCTGGCCAAATACTGCGGGATGCGATACGGTGTGCATAATAAACTGGAAGGCGGTTTCAATGAATACTTCACGAATGTACGCACAGAGAACTTTGGCGAGGAAGCAAAGAGAAGAATAATTCTAGGGACGTTCGCAAGAATGTCCGGTTACCGCGAGCAATACTATATGAAAGCGATGCGAGTCAGGACACTAATTATCAACGATTTCAAGAAAACATTCAGGCATTTTGACGTGATAGCCGCGCCGACGATGCCTGTAATCGCGCCGAAGTTCAGGGAGATAGAAAAACTTACACCGCTGCAAAACTACCAGATGGACGTGCTGACTGTCCCGCCAAACCTTGCGGGAATGCCGCATATATCCGTTCCTTGCGGCAACATGAGCGGACTGCATTTAATTGCTGATCATCTCGAGGAAGAGAAAATGCTTGGAGTCGCGGCGGCTTATGAGGGATTGAGATGAACGAAAAAATCATAATAAGGAAAGTAAAACAAGCTGATTATTCGGAGCTGTTCAAATTCATAAACAAAGGAATAAAAGAAACGGATTTCATGTTCAGAAGCACGCCAATAACAAAAAAAGAAGAGAAGCTTTGGTTCTCGACAATAATGAATGAAATAAAGAAGAAAAACAGTTCGATGGTTGTTGCTGATCTTTCCGGGAAGATAGTTGGAAACTCTTCTGTCAATAGAAACTTCGGGGAAAAATCTTCTCATGTTGGTGACATTGGCGTAATAGTATTGAAGGAATATTGGCGATCTGGAATAGGAACAAAACTCATGGAGAAGTCAATCAAGTTAGCGAAGAACGAACTGAAGCTAACACAACTGACGATAGATGTTCATGGCGACAACA
>CAYITT010000087.1:0-1989 GCA_964366275.1 uncultured archaeon | reverse complement strand
AACATAGCAGGACGAAAACTTTATGAGAAGCTCGGATTCGTTGAGCTCGGAGCTCTGCCCAAATCAATAAAGAGAAACAAGAATTATGTTGACAAAATATTCATGTACAAGGTGCTGAAATGAAACAAACAGAAAACAAAGCAGTTTCTTTCGAACAGAGGCGTTCAAAATGAAAACCCACAACAAGCCCGTGATATTCATAGACTTCGGAGGAGTTTATTTTACGTACGCCTCGAAAGGACTTGGAAGATCCATGAAGAAGTTCGGGCTGACCGAAAGACAACTGCTGAAAATACTTGTTGTCGGGCCTCACTGGACTGACCACGCCACAGGCAAAACAAATGAAGACTCGTACTGGTAACATGTTGCACGTAAACTGTAAGCTTCGGAAAAGGAGATAGAAGAAATCAAAAGAACATGGTATAATTACCCTTCGCCGCAGGAGGGTATGGAAAAATTAATCAGAAGATTAAGAAAAGAATACAGAGTCGCAGCGTTATCTAGTATTACATCCCCGTGGATTGAATTAATGGAGAAAAAATACAAAATATCCAAAAGATTTCATGATCATCACTACTCGTATGATCACGGAATCGACAAGCCGGATGCACGCTTCTTCCTCAGCGCGGCCAGGAAAATGAACGTTAAGCCGGAGGATTGCATAGTCGTTGATGACATGAAAAAATTCCTGACGGCTGTCAGAAAAACCGGTGCAAAAACAATTTTGTTCAAAAATGCAAAACAGCTTGAGAAAGAACTGAAAAAACTGGGGGTAAGCGCGTGAAAATAGGACTGGAGTGTCACGTGCAGCTGCAGACGCAGACGAAACTGTTCTGTGGATGTCCTAATCGCTTTACAGACAAGCCGAATACGCTTACGTGCGAATATTGCATCGGGCTGCCGGGCAGCAAGCCGCGCATAAACAAGTCGGCTGTTGACTACGCTATACTTATTGGCGAGGCGCTGGAATGCAAAATATCTGTGCCTGCATTCTTTTCAAGAAAAGCTTACTTCTATCCCGACATGGGAAAGAATTTTCAGATAACGCAGTATGAAGTACCAATCGCCTTCGGCGGCAAGCTTAAGCTGGGCATGAAGTACATAACAATCAAAAGAATACAAATAGAGGAAGATCCTGCCAGGCTTGTGCACGTTGGGTCGGGAATAACTACAGCCCAATACGTTCTTGTTGACTATAATCGGTCCGGCGTGCCTCTTGTAGAGATAGTCACCGACCCGGATTTTGAATCGCCTAAAGAGGCAAGAGAGTTTTTACAAAAACTCTCATCAATTTTACAATACCTTGGTGTCTACAACCCTGATATAGAGGGAAGCATGCGCGTTGATGCAAATATTTCTGTTGATGAAATTCGGGTGGAAATAAAAAATATTTCCGGGTTTAAAGAAGTCGAACGGGCGCTCAACTATGAGATAATCAGGCAGAAGAACGTTATCAGAAGAAAACAGAAAGTAATAATGGAAACACGCGGATGGGACGCAGATTCAGGCGTAACAAGATCGCAGCGATTGAAAGAAACGGAGGACGATTACGGCTATATTTTCGAGGGAGATTTGCCACAATTCTCTATCGAGCAAAGACACATAAACGAACTGAAAGAAAGCATCCCGGAACTGCCTGACCAGAAAATAAACAGATATACGAGGCAGATGAGACTTACTGAAGAGCTGGCTGTCTCTATAGTGAGTGAGCCGGATCTGGCCGAGGCGTTCGAAAAGGTAATACAGGAAATTGACAGGCAGCTCGCTGCGAAGTGGTTCGCAGGAGAGATAAAAAAGACGCTCAACTACAACAGCATTCATTTCAAGGAAAGCAAGCTTAACGTGAATAATTTAGTCAGGCTGCTGGAAAAAGTGCAGCAAAAAGAAATTACAGACCATACGGCTGAGATGATGTTGCGTGACATGGTCCATAAGGAAGTCGTACTTGGTACAGGGGCAAAGAGAATAGAAGGCGGGGAAGAGCGGGGA
>CAYITT010000086.1:0-4293 GCA_964366275.1 uncultured archaeon | reverse complement strand
CCACGATAGGAACTCTGTTGTACATTGCGCGTACCATGCCGTGTATATCCTCGAGCTTGTTTTCCAGCCGCTCAACTCTTGCACCCATGGGTGCAAGGTCGGGTGATTCTATTGTCTTCAAACGCTGGTTAATGTCAGCTACCTCTCTCCTGTATTCTTCCTTGCTGACTATGTTAGGAATCCGCTTGTCCATTATCTTGGCAAACTCATTAAGCTGCTGTGTCAACAGCCGTACACTCATCATCTTCATATTTTTTTCCAGATCATGCAGCCTTGCGCCCAGCGTCTCTATGCCTTCCACGTTTTCAAGTTTGTCGAATCTTGACCCAAGCGTATTCAACTCGCCTTCAGTCTCATGTATCCGTTTCTCCGCGGAAATTCTCCTGGCTGACTCCGCATCCAACGCATGCCTTGTCTCTTCAAGCTCCTTTCGATGCATACCGAATTCTGATTTCTTGAACTCCTCAAGCATCTCGTTGAGTTTTTTGACGTTTTCTTTCTCCCAGTGCTCGAACTTCGGCACCTCGCCTTCTATTTCTTTCAGGCGTTTATCGATCGAAACCCGGTTGATGAATTCGTTTTCCAGCTTTTCCTTCATTTGTTTCAGCTCATCTACAGCCTTGTGATAATCTTTCTCTTCTTCTAAATTGAGTTTTGATATCCTTTCTTCTATTGATTTTACATTACTCTCAAGCTGGGAGTGATTGATCTTAAGTTCGTCCTTTATTTTCTTTGCAATGTCCGCTTCTCTGCCCTCGAACTTCTTCATTTCTAAGTCAAGCTCTCTGAGCTTGACATTAAGCTCTTCTTTGCTCTTGTTTATGTTTTTGAGTTCCGTATCAGCATATGTTTTCATTTCTTCCTCAAGAGTTTTCATCTTTGTATCTAACTCATCTCTTGTCTTGTGAACATTCTTCAGTTCTACATCAGCGAACTTCTTTATTTCCTCTTCCACATCCTTTACTCTCTGGGAGGTCGCCAGCTTCATCTGCATCAGCGATTCCTCCAGATGTTTTTCTATCTCCTCGCGGCTCGCGTGGACCTGCTCCCTTATCTTGTTCAGATCCTTTAGCTCAATGCTCGCGAACTTCGAGACTTCTCCCTCGAGTATCGCTATTCTTGCAATCGTGTCCTCTTTTGCCTTGCTGATATCTTTCTCTTCCGATTTTGATAATTTAGAAATATCTATCTCCAGCTCTTTCACCCTTCCTTCAAGTATTGCATTCAGTTTGCCTATCTCGTCCTGTACGTGCTTCGTATCCCTGTGTTCTATTTTATCTAAACGTTCTAAACTTTGGGCGAATTTTATCTGCAGATTTTCTCCCAGACTCTTAAGTTCCTCCTGCGCGTGCTTGAGGTCTTTGTGTTCTGTGAGATTCAGCTGCGAAAACCTGCTGTCAATTTTCCCTTCTAAATCTTCCTGCAATTTCTTTATCTCGCTGACTGCGTGCTTTATGTCCTTATGCTCGGAAAGGTTCAATTGTGAGAATTTTTCGCTCAGGCTGGCATCCAGATCTTCTTTCAGTGTCTTGATGTCGCTTTCGGCATGTTTTGTATCCTTGTGCTCTGTCTTGCTCAATTGTGAGAAATTTTGTGTAAGGCTAGTCTCCAGTTCTTCCTTCAGTTTTCTCAAATCTGCTTCGGCTTTCTTGAAGTCTGCTTCCGCATGTTTTACATCCCTGTGTTCTGTTGTGTTCGCCTGCGAGAATTTTTGCGTAAGGTCTGCTTCCAGCTGTTCCTTGAGCGTCTTCAAATCGGCTTCCGCCTTGTTGAAACCGAGATGTCCCTCAACGTCGAGTCTTGCCATCCTTTCCTCGACTTTCGCCTCGAACTCTTCTTTCATTTTCTTTATTTCATCCGCCTGGTAACTCATGTCTGCGCGTTCGGCGATGTCAATTTGCGATAGCCGCTCTTTGAGCTCGTCCTGTACTCTCTTCAATTCTGCCTCTATATGTTTCGTGTCATTGCGTCCTGAAGTGCTGAACGTTGAAATCTGGTCTTCAATATGCTTTATTTTTGAGAACAACTCGCCTTCGAACATCTTTTTCAGTTTCTTCTAATAGTCCTCGGCTTTTCTCAGCTGCTCGGTAACTGCTTTCGCCCGCTTTAGCTCTACATCCTCCAGTGCCTTGAAATGGGTCGGTAACTTCTTTTTGAGCTCGGCGATTTCTACCTCCAGCTCTTCAACATGCTTCTTCGTGGCAAGCGCATGATCCACTCTTTCATTCATCTGGGTTATTTTTTCATGGAGCTCAGCGATGTCCGCAGAGCCGACATTCTCTATTTCATCCTGAAGCTTCTTGAGTTTTCCTTCGAAAAAACTGAGCTTTGGGGTTATGTCAAGCCGTAAGTTATTCAGTTCGTTGCTTGTTGAAGTCAGGGGTTTTATCTTGCTCTCTAATTTTATACGATGATCTTCCTGGGACGTGATGAAATTTTGTTCGATTCTTTCTATTCTTCCATCCATTTTTCTTTCAAAATCATCCATGTTTTTGAGTCTTATCGGAGACAGATGAGTCTCCGTAGACATCAGGTCTACCTTTCTTTTTAGTTCCTGTATCTCATCTTTCAGCCCGTCTGAAAGCGGCTCTTCACCGGGGTCAAACTCTTTCAGCTGTTTTTCGACTTTGTCAGTATGTTCTTTCACGTATCCGGCTACGAACTTTACAGATGCTTCAACATCGCTCATTCTCTTCTCAAGTGAATTCATTTTATTTCATTCCCTTCAATATTTTCTGTATATCAGAAAGCATGTCTGTGTCTGTTTCCTCGATCTCCTGCTGGCCCTTTTTCTCTAGAAGCGCTTCCAGCGTATGAACCCTTTTCTCCAGATCTCTCATTTCTTTTGAAAATTCGTGTGCTAATGATATTTTCAACGCATGCTCCGTCTGTCTGCTGACTTTTACAGGCGTTTCGTGAATTTCATTCAATCTCTTTTCAATTGCCTCAATCCTTGCATCACCACTTTCAGACGAATGCCCGGTTTTTTCCGCAACTTCTTCCTCTAAACGCACCAGCCTCTGCTGAAGGTCCGGAACGCTTGGCGTTATGCCGAAATCCAGCCCTTCACCGACCTTTTCTTTTAGTTTGGTGGCTTCCAGCTGCAGAAGCAGTAAGAGATCTTCTATCTCCTGTATTCTTTCCTCGAAAGAGTATTCGGGCTTGTGCTGCATTGCCTCCAAACGGCTCTCAATCTCGCCGAATACGACCTTCAGACGGTCTTCCATCCTGTTGAATTTTTGTTCGAGTTCGGCTGTCTTGTCAATCATTTGACCACTAATTGAAATTACTTGCGCTTAGGTCGTATATATAGATTGAACCCTGTTTCAATCTATACCGGTTAAGCTCGCTTAACCTTGTAATGTTTTTTTGATTGTTTTTTTGCCTCGCATTTACATTCCAACCGGCATACACAACGATCCATCCTGCTCCTTTGCATCCAGAAAACCCAGAGTACAAGCACAACTGCTATCAATCCCCAGCCCCACACGATTGAGTGCACCTGCGAGTAATACTGAAGATCGTACGTCCTGACGTAGAAAAACATGAACAGTATTCGCGCGATATTTATCAGATATATTACAGGTATGAACAACAGTCCTAACAGTTTCTTACGCGTTGGAAAGTCCGTAGACATCACCAAAGCGAAAAACGCTAAGATGCTCTTCCATCCCGTGCAATCCCAGCTTATGTAGGCGGCCCAGTTGCCGTTCTTTATGGGTATTGTT
This sequence comes from uncultured archaeon, assembly GCA_964366275.1. GTDB lineage: Archaea > Aenigmatarchaeota > Aenigmatarchaeia > GW2011-AR5 > GW2011-AR5 > GW2011-AR5. The sequence goes on along the minus strand of CAYITT010000086.1, from coordinate 565 downwards.
ATCAGCAGATTGTTCATCGTCGGGCTGAAGCCAAACAAAGAAAGCAACGAGTACGTTATGTTTGCTGTTGTCGTCTGCAACCACGCAAAATTCCAGTCCGTAACGATGATGAGATAAAGCGGGATTGCAAAGAAGTTGAATTTTATCAGGAATTTCAGTACAGACTTCAGCTGCTTCTCGTCGAATCGCATCTTCTTCATAGGATAGATTTGAACGGGGTAGTAAAAATAGGTTGTGTGAGCGCCAGCGAACCAGATTGGTAATAATTCTTTTGAAAAGCCTAGCTTTTCTTACAAGAAAAGATCGGCATTAAGCTTTCTTCTGCTTGATCATCCTGTACGCGCCGTATTCCCATACAATAACCTCATCGCCTTCGACAAGCTGGCCGACCAGCTCTTCTGGCACGGTGGCGTCGTAAGTATTGTAGTCAGTCATGTCCATCAGTTGTGCATGCTTTTCAGATAGAGAAATAATCTGCCCGGTCTTTTTCTCGATTATAGGCGAGTCCATTTTTGTGTCGCCAGGTTTAACTATAATCTTCTTGCCGTCTGTGAACAGGCCACGG
>CAYITT010000085.1:3529-4313 GCA_964366275.1 uncultured archaeon | reverse complement strand
TTGCTTTAAGGCGGTACGAGGAAAGGGGATTTTCATGACGTCCGGAGAAAAGACCGCGTACGAGCACGAGAAGAAAGAAAAGAAGATATTCAAACTGCGGATAATCTACAACAAGAAAGGTTGTCTTGCTTCCGGCCACTGCGTGCTCTCTGATCCGTTCAATTTCGAGCTTGACGGCGAGTTCAGGGCTATATTAAAGGATGGGCAGCCGATGCCTGGCATGGCTGATGTTTTTTTCAAGGATGTCGAGACCGACTCGCCCCACCTTCCGATAAATGCGGCAAGGACGTGCACGCCGAAGGTTATCGGTATTATTGACCTAGAGACCGGAAAGAGGATAGCGCCCTAACAGAGAGAAATTCTCATGAGCATCGAAAAACTGCCTTATATTTTGGTATTGGATAATGAAAAATCTGGGGCTGTTTTATACAGAGCACCAATTAAACTGAAAGATGGGACTTATCCTGCATTTGACACTGTAAATGACGCTGTAGAAGCTGCTGGAAGACTTATAGGAAAAATAAATTTTGATAGAAGGCAGCTGCCTGTTAAAATGTTTGACAAGCTTGAAATACAGGTTTGCTGGGGACATCAGGACGAAGCCGGTATAAGTGCAGGCACACAATTCGCATCGGTAGACAGCGTATATGGAAGACTGCAGGACTGATAATTTATGAAAGGCTTATTCGGATTTGGCAAGAAGAAGGAAGAAAGCAGGCAAGAAGAGAAAGCAGAATCACAATCTCAGGGAAAGTGGCTCATACAATACGACCAGACAAAATGC
>CAYITT010000085.1:0-3519 GCA_964366275.1 uncultured archaeon | reverse complement strand
AGGATCAGGGCCGGGCGCTGCCGTCTGCGAGAAGCACTGGAAAATGGAAGACAACCGAAAGGCGATGCTCATCGGCTCTGTTTTCAACAAAGAAAACAACATGTTTGAAAAGACCGTTGACGACGCTGAATTTGAGGGCAACAAAGCAGCAGCTGAGGGCTGCCCGCCCAACTGCATACACGTTATGAATAAGGAGACAGGAGAGAAAATAATCTAAATCAATAGAAGGAGATTAAGTCTAAATTATAAGATGAAACTAGTTTCTTCTTAATGTAGCAGGAGACGGGCGAAAAAATCGTATGAAAGTTTATACTATGCGCGACGAATGTCAGACTGCCGGGCATATAGAAGGGACTCTTCATGTAGTAGATGCAGAAACAGGCAGGGGTCTGTATTTGTCTTATAATCCCGCATGGACTGCTACACGCATTAAAAATGCAGAACAACGTATCCTTGAATCAAGGGGGTATAATGAATCTACAATTACCGGAAAGGAATTTGAATTCTTGTACGGACGTGTAAAATCTGCGTCTGTACACGAACTTACCAGGAATTTCTATGATGGCGACGCCTTTGATTCCTGCGAATTTCCGTCTCTGCGCGCGTTAATAATGGATGAAATATACGTTGAATGCGGGCAATAAACCAATTTAAACTATCACACACCATTATAATTGTGATTATCATGGAACAAAAAACAGAACAGGTGACAGGACCCGTAATGAAAGAGATGACGATGGGCGACATAATACAGAAATGGCCGGCTGCGGCGGACATAATGCAGGGCTACGGCCTGCACTGCTTTGGCTGCCACGTCAATCTTTTTGAGTCGCTGGAGCAGGGAGTTCTTGGGCACGGCATGACAGAAGAAGTAATGAGTAACCTCCTTGCAGACCTGAACAAGATGGCAGGTGGAGCGGCTGTAGAAGCCAAGGCCGCAGAAAAAATAGAAGAAAAATCAGACGTAATACTTACCGAGATAGCGGCTACAAAATTGCAGGAACTGCTCAACAAGCAGGAAAAGACGCCAGACTACGGGATACGCGTCCAGGTAATTCGCGGCGGCTGCGCGGGCTACATGTACAACATGGATTTCGAGCGCGTACAGCAGAACAACGACAAGCTTCTGGAAATGCACGGCGTGAAGCTTTTTTTTGACAAGGACAGCTACAGCCTGCTGAACGGCGTCACGATAAATTATGTAGAAACGCTGCAGGGAGCCGGGTTCAAGTTCGAGAACCCTACTGCAAAGGCGGAGTGCGGCTGCGGGAAGAGCTTCCATTGATTAGTGTTATAGTTCAAATTTCTGTAGATAATTTCTGATATTTTTTAACTCTTTCTTGACAGCTTCGCCTTCATTTTTGCTATTCTTCACTTCTTTGAGCAAATCTTCGTAACAGGCTTCTAGAAAAGTCAGCAATCCATTTACAGCCTTTCTATTAAAACCTGATGGGGGCATAATTTTATCACCCAGAATCTTTATCATCTATCCATTTTACAATCTTTTCCATTGTTTCTTTAGGCGTGTAATCTATTTTCAATTTCTGGTGTTCACTTTCTAAAGCATTAAGAAATTCTGTTATATCCCTAACTTCGTTTTTGAATGACGTCTCGATGTCAACGCTGTTTTCCTTTGCTCGTTGTAAAGTTGCTTCGAATAACCCTTCAGCAAATATAGCTAATCCTCTAATCATCTTTTTGTTAAAACCGCAAAGCGGCATATCCGTCACCTGTGATTTATTGTCTACAATAGTAATTATTACTTATCCCCCCTGTACAGGGTATATAATTAAATAGTTTTTGACTACTAATGAAATATGTCAGAAATAACAGAAGGACTAAAACGAATAGGTTTGACGAACGGCGAATCAAGAGTTTATCTAGCATTATTGGAGGTCGGTTCATCAACAGTCGGCCCAGTAGTTAAAAAATCAGGCGTGGCCTATTCTAATATTTACGAAATTTTACAGCGTTTGATAGGCAAAGGACTCGTTAGTTTTATAATTAAAAATAAAACAAAATATTTTCAAGCATCGAATCCAGAATATTTGAAAGAATATTTGGAAAAGAAAGAGAAAGAAATAAGACAAAATAGAAAATTTCTAAATAATATACTGCCCAAAATACAAGAGATGCAAAAAATCAAATCTGAGCAGAATGCAGAAATTTATATGGGTATTCATGGATTGAGGGCTGCTTACTCCAAAGCAATGCAAAACCAAACGGGGGAATTGCTGTGGTTTTATCAGGAAAAAGAAGAGTACGCCAAAGACGTCGAAAAATTATACCCCATTATATTGCAATTGATCAAAAAATCAAAACTTTCCATAAAAGGTATTGCAAATGAATCCTACAGGCACTCTAAGCTTAACAAACACCTTAGAAGATTTCAAGAAACAAGATTTGTTGATTTTCCAATACCCATTAATATGGACATGATAGGCAGTACCGTACTGATTGAATCATTCAGAAGACCAATTGTCGTATTTTCTATTAAATCCGAAACTATAGCAGAAGACATGAGAAACTATTTCTACTCTGTCTGGAAGATTGCGAAGAAATAGCCGCCGAAAGCTTTATATTTATAGCTATAACTATAGTTATAGGTGGTGGGATGCCGACAACTGTGCAGATAAGTGAAACTACAAGGCAGAAACTGGAAATATTAAAGGGCCAGGAAGGATTGCGGACGCTGGATGATGTGATATCTAGAATGGTGGACAAAGAGCTGAAAACGCCTAAATCCATGTTTGGTAAAGCCAAGATCTCGCCGTGGAAAAAATCTGACAGGATGAAGTTCCATGACGAATAAGTATTTGCTGGACAGCTCCGCATGGATTGAATATTTTGCGGGCACAGAATTAGGAAATAGAGTAAAAGAAATAGTAGATAAGGAAGATTTATCGACGTGCATTCTATCTGTTGCGGAGATTTCAGATAAATTCAGTAAAGAAAAGGAAAAATTTGACAAATTTTTGGCATTCATCAATAATGTATCTGCCATTGCAAATGTAACTTTGTCCTCCTGTTCGGAATCTGGAAAGCTAAAAGCCGAGCGCAGGAAAGTAAAGAAAGAGTTCAGTCTTGTCGATGCAATAATATATCTTACAGCAAAAGAGAATTCTTGTATTTTAATTACGAAGGATAGAGATTTTGAGGACATGAAAAATGCTGTTGTTCTCAAATAAATATCCCAAGAAAATAAATAGCTAATTGTAAACCTAAGAGGAATTCCGCTTACTGCTGTATTTCTATCCTGTCCTGCGGCTCTTTCACTATTCTACCCTCTTCACTGAGCTTTCTAGAAGTCGAACCCGTAATCCGGTTCGGCCCTGAACTTTGCCCTCGGAGAGCCGAAATAGGTCGAGAACCTGCAGCGCGGGCATTCCATCATGTTCCCGTAATCCACCAGTTCCCCTATGCTGCAATCTGGGCATCTCATGTTTCCACAACCCCATTTCCTGTAAGTTACTTCGGCTCAGCATGATCATAATTATTCCCACTAATGCCCACTTTCTA
>CAYITT010000084.1:0-4342 GCA_964366275.1 uncultured archaeon | reverse complement strand
TAAGTATACTGCAACATTATGCGTGTCTGCCAGTTTCTGCAGCGCATGTAGATGCCTGTTCAATTTTTGCTGTCTCGGTGCAAGCTCTCCGCGGCCGCTGTAGTCACTACGGAAGTGGCTCATTAACGAATCGACAACGACAAGACCGATAGTATTTTCTTTCATCAAGTCTTTGACTTTCTCTGCAAGTATTATCTGGTGATCACTGTTGTAGGCCTTTGCAACAAAAATGTTTTTCAGTACTTTCTTCGGATCCAGGCCTCTGGATTCTGCAAGTTGTATAATTCTTTCAGGTCTGAATGTCGATTCAGTATCAATAAAAACACATTTCGCATTCAATCCACCCTCACTCTTTGGTAGTTGTACATTTACAGCGAGCTGAAAGCCCACTTGGCTTTTGCCCGAGCCAAACGCGCCGAAGCACTCTGTTATTGCTTGCGTTTCCACTCCGCCACCGAGCAGTGCGTCTAGAGATTTAGAACCTGTAGTTATTCTCCCCACTTCCTTTCGTTTATCGAGTATTTCTGCGGCCGATTTGAACCCCATATCCAACTGGCTTCTAGCCGCCTGAATTATTTTCTCTGCAGTAGCATCACCGATATCACATGCTGCCATTATCTCGCCTTTCGAGGCTGCAGCTATCGCAATTAGCTCTGTAAATCCAGCATCTCTCAGCTTCTGCGCACCTTTCGGGCCTATTCCAGGTAAGTCCTCAATAGTAAGCTCGTCTGCGTCCTTCTTCTCGCGCTTTTCCATGCCTTCCGCGCCCGCGCCCAGCTCTTCCATCTCTTCTTCCACAGTTTTCTTTTTCTTGTACGCCATTATTATCAACTCCTACATGCACGATCGTAAACACGTCCGCATTGATGTAAGTTTTCAAGAAGCATGTTAGCTTTCTGCCCTTTCGGTGTTATTGTATATGTAACATCAGGCTCTAGACTATCAGATTCCAAGTAACCGCGTTTTTCCAAGTTTCTAGCTACACCCCTATACTGGTCGTTAAGCTTAATTTTAAGCCCGCTTTGTCCGGTACAATTCACCTCTGATAAGACATGTCTCACTTCTTCTAAACTCATTTAACAACCCTCACTATTCTCCTAAGTTATTCAGCAACAATTCTACCTCTTTTTTTATGTTTACTTCTTTCACGTTGTTGATTATGAATTCTAAACGATCGAATAACGCATTGCGTCTTGCGCGCCCTTCGAAAACATACTCTTTGCCTATCGGCACGAGCGATACTATTGCCTCAAGCTTCTTCTTCCTGTCGAAAAGCTTTTTCGCGTCTTTCGCGCTCATTCCTATAAGGCGCTCCGCATTCTCGTTGAAAAATACCACGCGTATTGATCCCGTCCCGTCATCAGCTATTCCTGAAAGTATTAGCCCGTGTTCCGGCTCTTCTATTGCTCCGTGCTCTTCACAGACAAAACTGTCTGATTCGTTGAGTTTAATCCGACTCCTGCACGTAGGGCAGATTTCGTAGAAAACATTACTTTCAAACACCTGCAATAATGGCGCGCGTATTTCCTTGTAGCTGCCTTCTGTCAGGTCGTTTATATTCGTTCTTTCAGATTTGCGTTCCGTCTGCTTGACGGCGCCTATCTCTTCGTCACTTTTTGCTATGGCTCCATATCGGCCTAATCGGATTTCTGCGTTTCCAAGATTATCCTGTTTGACATAACCGCGCACTCTCACGATGTCATTGATTTCAAATCCGGAAAGCGATTTTATTTCATCATTCCAGAATGAAATACGCACAGATCCCGTCTCATCTGCAATTGTTATATTTGCAACCTTGCCTTTTGCCTTTTCTGTGGCAAACTCACGCACGGGCGAGATCCTTGTTATTTTACCCACAACATCAACGTTTTGCATCCCGGGTATTATGTTAGTTATGTTCAATCGTTCTTGACGTATAATCGCAATGCCCAATTCCTTAGCAACTATGTAAGCAGCCCCTTCTTCTGATATTAGTCCTGAGAGCTCTGCACGTTTTTCCTCTACCCGTGCAAGAACTTCCTCTTCCGTGAGGCTCCCTTCTTCAGCGATCCGTTTAATCAGTTCGTTAAGCATGACATTTATTATCCACCAAAAATGTTTAAAGAAGAAATAGAATTACGCACGTATTGCACAACTTAGAAGTAGGTAAAATCTACTTTTCCAGCAGCTTTTTCGCCGCTTTTATATCTCTTCTCATGACAGTGCGTCGTCCTGAATGCTCTGAAAGACGTTTTGCTTCAATTAACAGTACTCTCGCTTTCTCTTCTAGCACCGCGCCAAGCGCATCTGCAGCAGTATTGCTTACTCTTTTTGCGCCAGCCTTCTTCATCAGCTTGCGCAGCGGCTGTAAAGTGAGCTCGGATGCCATATTTTTATTTCTCTTGCTGCTTTTTTAAATGGCTAGAGCAACAATTAACCTACAAAATCGGTCGTGAGGGTTGATTTATTTTCCATAAAATATTTATTAGAAAGAATATTTTAAAAAGAATTATTGCAATTATAGTAAATTAAAATAAATACTTTCAATAAGGTATTTTTAAAAGAATATGTCACAACATCTATTTAATATATATAAAGGGGCTAATGCATATTTAGAGTAGTCAGCATGAGTGCAAAAAATGAAATCGAGGAACTGTTTGTAAGGAGAAAACCTGTACGCCTGCTCCTGAATATAAAAATCGGCTCAAACCCCAAGTATGTGTCCACTTTGGCAAAGGAGACGGACTGCACTTATTCGCATACGGTCAAACTTCTTGAGGTTTTCAAAACCTTAGGCATCGTTGAATTTGAAAAACACGGGCGTATAAAGTACGTTACGCTCACACCAGACGGCACGGAGCTTGCCGGTAATTTCGAAACAGTTCTCCGCAAGTTCGCGAAGCTAGGGACCAAGAAGGGCAAGTAAATGCGGTATATTCTTGGCGTCTTTCGCGACTCTTTCTTTGGATCCAGGTTGATATGGTTACAAGATCCTGGCACCCCCGTTTGCGAGAAAGATGAAAAACCGCCAGTTGAAAAGTACTGTGACAATAGAAGACAACAACCTCATCATTTAACTTACAAGAAATATTGAAAATAGCATTCCTATCAAAACATGAAGTAAACAGGACCTTTCTTGGGAACAAAAAAGACATTTTTACTCTACTCCAGTAACAACCAATAATTGTGGTCTAAGATACAAAAACTTAAAAGTTCTATGGACAATAGAGTTTGATACAAAGGCAAGGTCCTGTATCAAACATATGGAAATCAGGACATTTGAACAATCTACTATGGGTAAAACATGACACGATTTTACGGCATTCAGAAAGAGAAAACAGACGCGGATCTAACCTACTTTTTCCGGCATTTCTATGCCTCACAAAAGAAAAAACGGCCTTTTTTATTACGCCAATACATATGAATAGGTGACCCAAATGACAAAAGATGCATATGGAAGAGAGGGAAAAAGACCCGGATGGGACGAATATTTCATGTATATAGCTCACGCTGTAAAAACAAGAACAAACTGCAGCTCGCCTGCGAAGGGAGCTTTACTCGTGAGAAACAAACAAATTATTTCTACAGGGTACAATGGAACCCCGAAGGGAATTAAAAATTGCATTGACGGGGGCTGTGAAAGATGCAAGGACGCGCGTGCAGGAAAAGTAAAGTCCGGCGAACAGCTGGACAGGTGTGTTTGTTCCCACGCTGAAGAAAATGCAATCCTCCAGGCAGCTTTGCATGGTATAGCAACAGAAGGCTCGACAATGTATACAACATTCCGCCCATGCACGACGTGTTCAAAGATGATAATAAATGCAGGAATTGTACGTGTAGTTGCTCAGGAGGACTATCCGCACGAGTTAGGTATAGAATTAATGAAACAGGCGGGTATAATACTTGAGAAATACAAAGGTGATGTAGATGCCTAAAAGAAAACTTTCTGATATGGTTTTTCAGCGCGTAACGCCGCCTGATGGCAAAAGCACGTTAACACCGCATGATCTGTCTACAGTTCTCGTCCGCAGACTGGGCTTAAAACGCAAAGAATCACGCGCGCAGCACGCAAATCTGCTTTTAGAGTTGCTGAAATTCAGAAAAGAAAATGTTCCAATATCAATAGAAAAAATATCACAAATATTGTCAGTATCACAAAGCCAGACGTATGAAGAAATTCGCAAGTGGAGATCCCTCGGATTGATAGAATTCGTAAAAATCCCTGCAGGAGATGGATTCGTCAAGGGATACATGATAACAGGCCAGCCGGTCAACAGACTACTGGATAAAGCAGAAGCGTCAGCTAAATCATTCTTTCGCAAACCCCGCCGTATTGCCAAGGATTTTGACGACCTTATTATGT
>CAYITT010000083.1:0-4386 GCA_964366275.1 uncultured archaeon | reverse complement strand
TATCAGAAAATGGCAGAAAAGGCTGCTTACAAGCAAGGACAGAAACATGTCTTTCGCTCTTTCAGAGCTACAAAGATTGATTTCCTTCCTGGGTTTGCCTAAAACGCTTCACGAAGAAGTTGCAAAACTCTACGAAAAAGCTTTGCAGAAAAGTTTAGTTCGTGGTAGATCAATAGAATCAATAATTGCAGCTCTAGTTTACTCTCTTTCACGTGAGTACGAAACGCCAAGAACACTTACCGAAATATCCCAGGCTTCTGGTATCGGCAAGAGAGAACTCGGACGCACATACAGATATATTTCACGTAAGCTTAACATTCGCATACTGCCAGCAAGAGCAGAATCATACATACCAAGATTCTCTTCAATGTTGAAGCTTTCCGACAGAACTCAGATGAGGGCAATCAAGATATTGAAAACTGCCAAAGAGAAAGATGTTATTTCAGGCAAGGGTCCTTGCGGTTGCGCAGCTGCGGCTATATACATAGCTTCAGTTCTTGAAGGCGAGCGCAAGACGCAGAGAGAAGTAGCTGATGTTGTAGGGGTAACAGAAGTGACTATACGAAATCGCTACAAAGAAATGGCCGAAGCTCTTGACATCGAGGAAGAAGTCGAGAAGAAAGCCAAAGAAGAAGAAGTTGTATAAACTTTTTTCTTTTCTAAAGTTCTGAATTGCGGTCATTGAGTATTTCGTGTAGCGATTAAATTCTTTTTTCATATCCTATTTTAATGGAATATGAAGCCTTCATGGATCAGCAAATGAACGTAGTGTTCGACAAACTCGCAGGCATGCCGCAGGGTGTTTACGATCCTGTTTCTTATTCGTTCATAGATTTCTTTTCCAACGGCCTGTGCACAAAGCACTACGCAAATCATGGTTATGGGGATATTGTTTCGACAGCTCATGTCAGAAGCGAAGGCTGTGGCTTATCCAACGACCAACAACAGACGTTAAACATCATGTGCGTGGGTTTTTATCAATTAGGCATTAGATATTATGAAAAACTCATGGAAGAAATTAAACAGATCCCAAATTTAGGAGAACTTTCCGAGGCTGTGGGTTTCGTTGCTAGAAGATTGGGCAGGCCTGACTATTGCCCTCCGGCAATGGAAATGCTTCTCGAGCAAAACGCACCAAGCAAAGCTGCCAATTGAACTTCTAAAATTGCCCTAGAAATTATATTTAAACCTTGTTAAAATAGTGAGAGGATGCAAGCAGTCATATTAGCAGCCGGCAAGGGGACCCGCCTTCAGCCTGTAACTCTGTCGATGAGCAAGGGAATGATACCGTTAGCCAATAAACCGATTCTGGCATGGACGCGCGAATTTCTGGATTTTTGCAGCGAAATTATCATAGTAGCTAACCGGAATCAGGATGACATAATTGATTATTTTTCTAACGACAAAAAAGTCAAGCTAATTTTTCAGGAAGAACAGCTTGGGACAGGAAACGCGCTGCTTTCGGCAGAGAAATTCGTCCACGACAAGTTCATCATGATATATGGCGACGATGTCTACGGTCAGGAAGATATAGAAAGGATAGCACGACTTGAAGAAATAGCGCTCAGCACGTTCCATCACAAGGATCCGAAACCCTACGGTGTTTTGGAGATCAAAGAAGGGTACATCGTTGGTCTTGAGGAGAAACCAGAGCATCCAAAATCAGATCTGGTCAACTGTGGTTTATACTTATTTGACAAAAAAATCTTTGCATCACTCAAGAAAATTTCTTTATCTGAAAGAGGGGAATACGAACTGACGGACGCGATAAAATTGTTGATAAAAGAGGGCGTCAAAATCAGGGACCATCGCGTGGTTACTTGGATACCTATCACATATCCGTGGAACATTCTCGATGCTAACAAATACCTTCTCGAGAAGAACGGGTCAATGATAAGTCAGGACGCCGTGATAAGATCTGGTGTGGTTATAGAAGAACCTGTTGCAATAGACGACGGATCAGTTATCGGCCCGAACTGTTTCATAAGAAAATATTCTTCGATAGGAAAAAATTGTAAAGTCGGTCAGGCAGTTGAGGTAAAAAACTCGATAATCATGGATAATTCTTTCATCTCGCATTTGAGCTATGTGGGTGATACAATTGTTGGTAGAAATTGCAACGTTGCAGCCGGTACGATTTTTGCAAACCTGAGACTGGATGATAAGAACGTGAAGGTGGAAATAAACGGGACTCGCGTGGACAGCGGCAAGCGAAAGCTCGGCGGGATAATCGGAGATAATGTCAAGTTCGGGATTCGTGTTGCTGTCATGCCGGGTAAGCGCGTCTGGCCGAACATCATGGTGCCTGCCTGCCACACGGTAGCGGAAGACATCAAGAGTGAACTGCCATTGAGCAAGTACGGAGGCAATTAGATGAAAGCCATAATTTTTGATTTGGGTGGCGTTATAGTAAACGAGATGGAAGGTTGGGTATCTAAAGCTGCAGCTGAGTACTATGGTGTGCCAGTTGAAGTGATGAAACAAGTTATGGATAGACACGAAGGTCGCAGAGGACTCGCTGGTTGGGATGAAGATGTTTATTGGACTAAAATAGGAGATGATCTGGGCATTGCAAGACCAGTAAGACATTTATTTTGTGAACGGTATGAAGAATCTGCACCTGTAATTCAGGAATCTATAGAACTAGTAAAAAAACTAAGAGCCAATGGGTACAAATTAGCAATCTTGTCAAACATAATCAAGCCGCATATACAACTAGCTAGGAAAAGAGGAATAGTTGATTTATTCGATATAAATGTATTTTCCTGTGATTCAGAAGTTAATTCAAAAAAACCGGAACAGAAAATCTATAAAATTTGCATGGAAAGATTGAAAGCAAAGCCGGAAGAATGTATATTTATTGACGACAGGAAAATCAACGTAGAAGGTGCGGAAAAATTAGGAATAAAGGGCATCCTCTATAAAAATACTGAACAGGTTAGAGATGAATTGGAGAAATTAGACATAAACCTTGGTGAATAAAATGTGCGGAATAATAGGAATGGCTCGTGAAAGCTTCTCAAGTGACGACGCACTGAAAATGCTGAAGCGTCTGGAATATCGAGGTTATGATTCTTTCGGCATTGCAACCGACAGCGGACTGTTTGAGAAAGAAATCGGCGAGATAAAAAAAGTTAAAAACAATTCATGCTCACTGGCAATAGCCCACACAAGATGGGCAACGCACGGAGGAGTGACAAAAGAAAACGCTCATCCGCACTTCGACTGCAGCAAAAATATTTTTCTTGTGCACAACGGTATAATAGACAATTATCTGGAAATAAAGCAGTCGTTGGGAAACCATGTTTTTCATGGACAGACGGATACTGAAGTAATGGCGCACTTCTTTGAGGAGAAACTCAAATTCATGAGCGTAAAAGAAGCGGTCGAGGAATTCTTTCGTACCGTGAGCGGTGAGTTTGCAATAGTATTGATGATCAAGGGGGACGAAAATTTATACGCAATGAAACGAGGGTCGCCGCTGTCATTGGGAATTCTCAATGATGGAAATGTTGTTGCAAGCGACATCTACGCGTTTTCAGATAAAACTTCCAGTGCAATTTTCTTCAACGAGGACGAATTTGCTGTTGTCAGCAAGGAACGTTATAAGTTCTACAAATTCGACGGGAAAGGTTTGGTTCCTATAGACAAGGAGATAACGCATGTAAAATGGGAGCAAAACACAGAAGAGAAGAAATACGATCATTACATGATAAAGGAGATATACGAACAGCCTGAAGTGGTTGAAAGATTACAACTCTCGCTTCAGTCGGACCAGAAAGAAACTCTGCAAAAGCTTGCGTCTTTAGTTAAGTCCTCAAAACGTGTGGTCTTCGTCGCCTCAGGCACTTCCTATCACGCTGCTCTTCTCGGTGTTTATTTTCTTAACAAGGCAGGGCTCGAAGCCCACGCAATCATAGCGAGCGAATTCCGGAGCTTCTACCTGGTTGACAAGGACACTCTGATAATTGCCGTCACTCAAAGCGGCGAGACAATGGACGTTATAGAAGCGCTCCATGGAATGAAAGACAAGGGCGCGAAAATAGCTTCCCTAGTCAATGTTCCTTACTCGACAATTCAGAGGATGAGCAACGTATCCCTGAACATCAGCGCCGGGCAGGAGATATGCGTGGCTGCAACAAAATCTTTTACGAATCAGGTAGTTTGTCTGGCTTATCTCGCCCACATGTTCGGTTATAAGACCGATTTCGATGACATCAACAAATCATTGCGTTCTGTTCTGGAACAGGAAGAAAAAATAAAGGACATAGCCAAGTCATTGTCATCTCATCACGACATCTACATAATCGGCAGGCGGTTTCTCTATCCAATAGCTCGTTAAATCGCACTAAAGATGAAAGAAATCTCATATATCCATGCCGAAGG
>CAYITT010000082.1:0-4393 GCA_964366275.1 uncultured archaeon | reverse complement strand
TGTAGCCGTGACTGGAGTTCAGACGTTTGCTCTTCCGATCTGGTAATTCATTGATATACTTGCCGATGTCATAGAGCAGGTATGTCTGCATTATCGCCTTCAGTGCGTCGACGTCGCTCTTACCTGTGAGCCGATGAGATATTATCATATCTGTCTGCGCGAGCGCGTCGGGATGGAGCTTCTCCGGCCGCTGCGTTGCGAACACCAGCGTTATGCCAGGCTGTCTTCCTTCTTTTACTATCCTGTTCAAAATTTCAGTTGCCGGCGTTGTTTTATCCGCAGGCAGATAGTTGTGCGCCTCGTCAATGAACAGCCACGGCATGGGCGTTCTTTTTATGGAAGCCATTTCTATATCTGCCAGCTCTTCTTTGCGGCGCGCAGCAACTCTGTCTACATAAATACTTTGTGAGGCAAGCGCCACTAAAAGTCCTCGCACATTCTGTGGCGTCAGCGAGAGGTCGATAACGCTTATCTTGCCCGGCTCAAGCAGAGGCGGCATCCTTGAATCGCCAAATATTCCCCAGCCCTTTGCGGCCTCAAATCGGTTTTCCAGACCCAGTTTCTCTTCCTCGAACCCTTCGTTTGCACGTATTGCTTCTATTATGTTATCTATGTTGTATTGCCCGCTCATCTGGCTGATTGTCTTTTGCAGCAGGATACCAAGCATGGTGTTCGGACTGATGTCAAAAACAGCAAGCCAGTCTTCTGCTTTTAATTCGCTGGGAGAGAAGGAAAAGGTCGCGTCATAATCAACCCCTGCAGATGAGAATATCCTCTCCTGCCCTTCAGGAACGTATACGGAAATATCAAAGCCGCTCGGCTGCAGAGCCCATTGCTTGAGGAGCGTTGTATCTTTCTCCGCGGGTGATTTCATAGTCCAGTAAATACCCTGCGTATCAATAATCAGGCCGCATAAATTCTTGCGGATATGGTCTGGCAGCTTGAGTATCTCTTCTACCAGCACGCCCATTGAATAACTTTTTCCCTCTCCTCTTTTGCCGGTTATGGTTATTATGTGCGGCCTTACGGCATCGAGTAGCAGCGAAGTAGTCAGGTGTGTTTCCTCGCCCATGCCGACAAGATGCTTGCCGATATAGAGGGTGCCATCAGTACCGTATTTTTTCGTGTCATCCTCGTCGCGTCCGACTATTACTTCAGGCATGGTAAATTATATGTACCCGACCAGTTTAATTAGTTGCATGAACAGGTCGTTTATCTTTATTGTTTTGCTTGTTTTTGTCATTGCAATATCGGGCTGCGTGGCTGAAAGAACTGATATCCAGCCTATTGAGATAAAAGAGCCGATAAAGGGTGTGAGCGTGTCGCCGAAAAGCTCAAGCCCCGGAGATTTTCTTGAATTTTTACAGAAAGCGTCTGCAGCTGGCAAGGCAATAACATGGGCGGGAAAAATGAATGAACTGGCCGACCAGAAAAGCGCTGCATTTACATTGATGGGTCTTGCGGGTATGTACGGCTTCAAGCCGATAATAATAACTCAACTGCCGGATGATAAACTGGATGATGAAGTCGCCAAGGAAAGCTACAAAAAAATCCTGGCCGATTTTGCCGGCAAATACAAGCCTGATTACATCGGATTGGGCAATGAGATAAACCGGATGCCTAACGACAAGTTTGCCAAGCATACGCAGTTTTATGACGAGGTCTATGACGCCATAAAAGAAAAAAGTCCGGGCACAAAAGTGTTCACTGTTTTTAATCTTGAGGGAATGAAAGGCCTCAACGGCGGGCTTTTTGGCGGCACGAATGACCTGTCAGCCACCCAGTGGTTTTTACTTGAGAACACCAAGAAATATGATGTGATCGCATTCACAACATATCCCGCACTGATCTTCAAGGAACCTTCTGACATTCCGGAAGATTACTATACCGAAATAAAGACAAAAATCTTCAAGCCTATAGCATTCACGGAAATCGGCTGGTTTAGGAGCGGGCCGCCAGGCTGGGAAAGCAGCGAACAGGAACAGGCCACATTCATCCGCCGGTTCGGCGAGCTTACAAAAGATGTAAGATCTGAGTTTAATATCTGGCCTTTCCTGTATGACCAAAATGTTGCAGTGCCTTTCAATACGGCAGGTTTGATAGGGAATACAACAGCCGCATGGGATGCCTGGCTGGCCATATGAGAGCTTTTTAATAGGTTTCTTTTGGTGAGAGGTAAGCTTTTCTTTTTCAAAGAAAAGATTCCTATTTAAGGGTTGTTTTCTAAATTCTACTATGAAAATTTCTGACCTTAAGGACGGCGCCTCGAAAGTTCATGTAACGGCAAAAGTCATCGAGAAAGGAGCACCTCGCGACATTAATACGCGCGATGGAAGACAAACAAGAGTGGCAAACGCGGTTCTCGAAGACGAATCCGGAACGATAGTTTTGACGCTTTGGGGAGACGAAATAGACAAGCTCTCTGAAGGCGACACAGTTAATATCGAGAACGGATATGTCAAGGAGTGGAAAGGAACTCTCCAGCTTTCTGTAGGCAAATACGGCAAAATGACAGTGGTATGATACAACACCCCGGAAGTTTCTTCAAAAATTCTGATTAGTGTATCATTTTCTCTTAGCTTTATTTTTCTCATATCTCAGCATATTTAACGTATATCCTGCCGCAATCAGTTGTATCAATGCCATTGTTATGAAAAGGGGCTTGAAGGAGAAGTAAGAAACTATCACGCCGCCAAGAATAACTGCGCACCCCTGCACGATGCTTGGCAGCCCGTCTGCAAGCCCCCATTCAAGCCCGCTCTTCTTCCTGCTGCCGTATTGGGAATAAAGAGAATCCCACGTCGGGCTGATAAGTGCATCGGACAGACCGAGCCATGCCTGCAGGAAAATGAGCTGGACTGGATTCTCGACAAAAATATAGCCCAGGGTGGATACAGCTCCTATTACATACCCAGCGATCAGCAGCTTCGTCTTGCTGACATTGTCCGATAGCTTGCCGACGACTATAACAGCCAGTCCGCTAACAAACAAGTAGGCAGCCCACGCGGAGGTTATGTCGAATATGTCTCCGCCTATTCTCTGGGAATATACAGCAAACAACGGGCCCAGCAGGCTGACGCCGAATACCCATATATTGCTTACAAAAATCAGTGTCTTTATCTTTTCGTTCAGCATAACTATCAAGAATTATAGGAAATGCGAAATATAAACAAGTTAGGCGGGAACTTTCCAGTCTTTTCTGCCAGCTCTTCGATCTTCTGCGAACATGTTTTTTATTTATTACGTCCTTACTTTTTTCTTTGCCATGTTTTTCACCTCGTTTATTTCTTTAATTATTTCATCACATCTGCTTACAAATCTGTGTTATTTTCAAAATATGTTCAAGATAACGGTTGTTTAAAGAAAAAAGAAAATTTATTCATTATCAGTCAAACTTACTTTTTCTTTTCTCCCATCTTAATCACCTATTCTTCTTGTCACGCGGACGATATTTATCCTTTGTGTAATTCAATAATACTATTGGTTTCTTTGCACACGGTAACTTTCTTTACAAAGAAAGCTCCGCTTGTTAAACTACATAATATGTTCTTTTTGGGAAACCTAGCTTTTTCTTTTGAAGAAAAAGATCGGTGAAGAAAAAATCGAAAATTACGGGCAAGTTTCTGTTACAGAATTTGCAGGCGAAGTGGCTTTTATTTCCTGTCCGGTTGTGCATTCAGGACTGAAGGTGCAAGTCTGCACTTGCTGCGGAGCTATAGTTCCCATTGCAGGTGAACAGGTTCTTACCGCACCGTCAACATACACCTGTATTTCATTGCCAGGTATAGATGAAGAGCCAGTGCCTCTCAAAGTCACTGAATCGTTTGTTATTGCCTCTAGAGAAATTTGTTTTCCAAACTGGTTTAGCTGTTGTTCTGTTGTATCCTGAACCTGTTGGGTTGTTGTTGAAGTAGTCTGGGTAAAGAAGTTGAATGCTATTCCAACAATAGCAACAGTTATGAGTAACAGAAGTATTGTAGCTATTACTGGGGAAATTCCTTTCATTTTATCACTAAAAATAAATGCCGTAGCGTAGTATATAAGCATAACCCAACTTGGGAATATAATCTGGGATTATGCTATACAAGGAGCTCTGCTCCTGTATGACACGACTTTGTCATGCTCATAGAATGAAAAGCAATGACAGCAAAATCAGGAAAACCGGGACCCATATACGCTTGTCCCATGCAAATACTTTCGAGCCATCCAGCGGCGGTATCGGTAGCATGTTGAAGATGCCGAGCCAGACGTTTACGAAAATAGCACGGACATAGAGATCAGAAGGATTCGACGTATTCAACAAGAAAAATATTCCGGCAAGTGCCAAATTAACCAGCGGACCGGCTAAAGATATGACTCCCATTTTTCTTTTAGATACGTTGTCAGGACGTCC
>CAYITT010000081.1:0-4417 GCA_964366275.1 uncultured archaeon | reverse complement strand
CGACAGACAAGACAGGAGCCATAGTTCAGCAACTTGCAAAACAGCATCGTAACATAAGATACCTGAAGAAAAAACAGGCCGGAAAAGCAGCAGCTCTTAACTCCGGGCTTCAGTATATTGACACTGAACTGTGCGGCTTTGTTGATTCGGATACTTATCTTTCCCGCGGGGCATTGCGCAACATGATCACTTATCTGCACGATAATGTCGCTTCTGTTACCATTTGCATAAAGCCTGTGAAGACGAAAAGTTTAATTCAAAAATTGCAACGCGTCGAGTACATGATAGCCTCGTTTACGAGAAAACTGATGAGCTATGTAAATGCTATTTACTATACGCCGGGGTTCGCGATATACAGGACTGAGATACTCAAAAAAGTCGGGGGTTTTGACGAGCACAACCTGACAGAGGATCTGGAAATTGGTCTTCGCCTCAAGGATAAAGGATACGATATAGAAAACACGATCGAAGCGTACGCATATACAGAAGTCCCCAGTACTTTCTCCGAACTTTTTGAACAAAGAATGCGATGGTACCGCGGTTTTATTTACAACAGCCGCAAATATCGTCACATGTTTTTCAACAGGAATTTCGGCGACATGGGGTTATTGGTGTTACCGATGCAATATATCCTTCTCGCCGTAATCATGCCGTTCATTCTTTACGGTATGTACACTTCCGTAATTTCCATAGCGAATTATGTTGTAGATGCCTATCTGGTAGGATTTGACGTAAAATACATAATAGCCTCTTCTAATTTTTACTTGATAACACCAACGACATTCTTTATCGTAGCAGTTTTAGCCGCCTTCCTGTTCATGCTTGGGATAAGCCAGAAAAAGACGGAAGAAAAGATAAACCTAAGAACTTACGTGGCGTACATAATCCTTTATCCTTTCATAAACACAATTTTATGGTTGTCAGCATTAAGCCAGGAGATAACCAAAGCGAAGAAAAAGTGGTAGCATCAACAACCATCATTTTAAAATGATGGTGTATGATATTAGATGATGGTTGAGGATACAAGGATACCACGATCATATATGTGGTTTATTTGTTCCCTCACCATCTAAAGATAGGTGGTATCCTAAGTATGAAGAAAACAAGATATTTGGTTGCATTATTGTTCACAGGATTGATATTTGTGGTCGGAATACTGATAGGCTCCAGGATAACCACTTCTCATGCCGAGCAGATCCAGCAGAAGATAGAAGACGACCTTCTGGAAATGCAATCGCTCGAGCTTGAAATGTCCCTTGTCCGGGAAATCAACTCCTCATCTTTATGTAATTACATTGGATACAGGCTGCCGGAAATAATAAGAAAGAAAGTAGAGCTGGGACGCAAGTTTGATGTTGGCGACATCCCGGAAGACGAGGCTTTCGTACTCAAAAGACAGTATGTGATCTCGCTTACAAAATACTGGTTGTTTTCAGAAGTTAACAAGAGAGAGTGTAATATCAATAATCCAACCATACTGTTCTTCTTCAACGACTACGAGCGTTCGCGGGAACAGGGTCGCATATTAGATTACCTCGTCTACCGGTCAAACGAAAGCATAACAGTCTTTTCATTCAACATGAACTGGATAGACCAGCCGCTCGTCAACCTTTTCATGATAAATTATAACGTTACCGAAGCCCCTGCGGTTGTTCTGGACGGTGTAAAATATGATGGAGTACAATCCAAAGAACAGATGACAAAGGTTTTATGCGCTAACTACAATCTTAGTTTCTGCTGATATCTATGAAAACAATATTTTTGCTGTTGGCTGTCGTAGTTCTGGCTGGATGTATACAACAGGACGAGTATGTGCCGCTTACAGAACTTCACCTGCAGGGCGGCGGCAACGAGGTTTATACGTTTACTCACGATATACGTCAGACGCTGAAACTGAACGTAAATAATCCTGAAGGCATAATGGATCTGGCCGATAGGAGTGATATCATGGTACTGGTGTTCGATGGATCGGACAGGCAGGACAATGCATATTTCACGGTTGTCGTCACGAATCTTCAGCAAAAAATCCCCATTTATTACGCGTATAAAGACAGGGTTTTCAATCTTGTGCCGTTTTATTATCTCGGAGATGAGTGGTTCGACAAGACTGGTAAAAATATAACAAAACCCGATTTCGGCACGACTCCGGCCATATGGCTGAAAGGTCCGTCCACTGGGGCAACAGACACGTCGCTGAATCTAACCAATAACACGATTTATCTGAGTGGTTTAAGTTACCAAAATCTGACAATGGCAGGGGACAGACTGACACTGTTATTTTTCAACATAGACGAAATTTCAGATATCGAAGGCGCCTAGGCAAAAATAGAATTTAATAGATACATTCCATATATCCTTCATGGAAGACGCAGACTTCGGAATAAGGCACGAAGAAAGTCCGTACAGGCTCTATAGCATAGCTAAAGGCGGCAGCATATGGTCGTCGCCCGTCGTGCACAAAAATACGCTGATATTCGGCTGCAATGACGGCTATGTTTATGCCCTTGACGAGAATGGAAGCAAGATCTGGTCGTTCCGTACAAATGACATAGTTTGCTCATCGCCTGTTGTTCATAACGATATCATTGTTGTCGGCTCCTACGACGGCTACCTTTATGCAATTTCTATGGAAGGCGAAGTGCGATGGAAATTCTATACAGGTGACCGCGTAAGTGCGTCGCCGCTTGTTGTTGACGGCGTTGTTTACTTCGGCTCCAACAACGGAAATTTTTATGCGCTGTCGATAGATGACGGAAAGGAATTGTGGCGTTATCACCATACAGAAGGTATATACTACATGTCAGCCTCTGCCGCGAATGATTCGATTTTCTTTGGTCGTTATGATGGAGGCGTTTTCTGCCTTTCTAAAGATGGAAGACTTTTATGGAAGATTCCAACGGGCTACCATACTACACAGACGCCTGCTGTGCTCGGCAGACACAACGAATTGCTGTGCGATTTCCGTAATCGCTCTCTCAAAAAATTCCCAAAATCCGAAGAATGCAGAATTTTCCTTGCAGCTGGTGACGGTTTCTTCCGGTGTATAGATGCCGCAGATGGCCGGGTTATATGGAAGTTTCTATGTAATTTCGTCGGCTCTTCTTCTCCAGCATTTTCTGACAATATTTTCTATCTTGGCGCATACGACGGAAATCTCTATGCCGTAGATATTGACGGCAGGCTAAAATGGAAGTTTTTGACGCATAACAGAATAGCTCCGTCGCCGCTTGTCACCGGAAACAGTATTTATTTCGGCTCGTCTGATCACAACATTTACGCCATTGACAAAAGCGGGAATCTGGAATGGAGGTACCTCACAGATGGAGAGCTTATTTCGTCACCAGTCATTAGAGGAAATGTTTTATACATGGGGTCGTGGGACAGTCATATGTACGCAATCGACGTTGCTACAAAAGAAATATTATGGAAATTCAGAACGTCGATGACCCCGTCGTTCATAAAGAAACCGACAGTTGTAGGCGTTCCTGAGGAAAAACATAAAGAGTTTTTCGAAATAAAGACAATATCTGGTCATGATATCGAGAAGCAGTATTCTCTACAGTCAGGCGAACTCACCAACACGTTTTACGGTTCTCCGGTTTCTTACAGCAGGAGAAAATCCGCCTACGATTCAGGCACCTCTAACTACAGGTAGTTAGCTTATCAACTTCAGTAAAACGGATGACTTCATTTTTTGTTCTCGCAGTGGTTGCAGTAGCCTGGGCGTTTCTTTGATGGTCTGAGGTACAAAATTTTTCTTATGACGTTTGTGTAGAAAAACCCGCCTTCTAAAGGAACATTACATTTCTTGCATCGTTTTATCATTTTATCAACATTAGCTCATTAATTTCAGCGAACCTGTCACTTTGTTTATTTTCTCTTCCGTGTCCGGTCCTATTCCAAGTGCGGTTATTGTCCCCGGTTCTAGCTCCGTTCTGCCTGCATCAGTGATAAGCGAGTGCACTAGCTTCATCTTTTTGCACTTCTCGGCAAGTTCTAAGAGTTCTCCCTCGCTTTTCACTTTTAGTATAACCTTCTTCTGCCCCTCTTTTTTCCACGCGTCAAGAATTTTCTTGTCAACTTTATGCGAAGCATCGACCGCGGCATGACTTGATTGGGCAGCCATTTTGCCCTTTGACATTTTTATGTCGTTTCTAACAACGATTACCTGTTTGTACATGATTATTACCTTCTAAATAGCTGAGTTAAAATAAACATCGCGACCTTCGCGCTTTCGATTACCGACATCGATGACCCTGTACCATAAACGACTCTGACGGGAATTTCTTTTATTCTTAGCTTATTTCTCGTCGCCCTGACTATCATCTCCGATTCGAATTCGTAGCGTTTTTTGTTTATTTGCTGGCTGAAAAATTTGGCTCGCTTTATAGCACGAAATCCGCATAATGCATCTGAA
>CAYITT010000080.1:0-4540 GCA_964366275.1 uncultured archaeon | reverse complement strand
GTAACGAAAGCAAAGCCGGAAGTAGTGACGAAAACCGTGGAGATTGTAAGAAGAACCAATAAGAATATCATCATACTTTGCGGCGCTGGCGTATCGACATCTGAAGACGCAGGCAAGGCCGTGTCACTTGGCTGTGATGGCGTTCTTCTTGCCTCTGCTGTCGTACTTTCAAAAAATCCCGGTAAGCTGGCAAGAGAAATGCTGAAAGTCATGAGACAGCTTAAGGTTCCCAGAGGTATTGGAACCCGGAGGGGGTTCTGATCATGGACATGTTAGAAATGCTGAAGAGAATGCCCGATGAGCTTGAGGCCGCAACGGATGTGGATGTGCCCAAGATAAACGGGAAGTTTGACAATATCGTTGTATGTGGCATGGGCGGTTCGGGCATAGCCGGTGACTTCCTTCGCGATTATTTGAAATACCAGTCCAAAATACCTGTCATCGTTGTAAAGAGCAGCAGGCTGCCGAAATTTGTTTCTCGCAAAAGTCTTGTTATTGCCGTGACATATTCCGGTACGACCTGGGAAACTCTGGAATGTATAAAAGAAGCAAAAAAACGGAAAGCGAAACTTATTGTTGTAACGTCCGGAGAGACTGATGAAAAAAGCGTTGTTGTCTCAATACCGGGAGATACTATACCGAGAATGGCTATTACGAGATTGATATTTCCTCTGGTGTCCATAGTCGAAAAGATGGGTTTGATTGAGCAGCAGAAAAAATACATAAGCGAAACGATAGATGTGCTGAGGAATTTTCATCCGGACGATCCGAAGAAAGTGGCTGAGCGGATCAAGGGTATCCCGTTTATTTACGGACCCGAACATTTCTCTTCTGTTGTATTGAGATGGCGCAATCAGATAAACGAGAATTCAAAGCTGCCGGCCCATTCAAACGTTTTCACCGAACTGAACCATAATGACATAGAGTCAAAGTTTGACGAAAGAATTTCTGTTGTGATTCTCCGCGACAAGGATGACGAGGGTGTTCACATAGAAGTTCCGAAGCAGATAATAAAGAATTATATCGAAGTTCATTCTGAAGGAAAATCGCTTCTTGCCAGAATGTTTTACATGATCTATTTCGGCGACTGGGTAAGCTACTATCTGGCGTTGAAACAAAAAGTAGACCCGACGAAGAATGACAACATCGATTATTTGAAGAGGGTTATCAATGAGCATCGAAATAAGAAACGATAAGTCATTTGACAGGATAATAATAATTTCTACAAGAAGGAAGAAACGGCTAAAACATCTGAACAAGTGCATATTCTGCCCCGGCATGGAAAAGGTTCTGGAGAAGCCTACACAGGAAGTCCTGGAGAACGGCAAATGGGTTCTCCGTGCAGTTCCGAACAAGTTTCCCATATTCAGGCACCACGAAATAATAATAGAAACGCCAAAACACGTGGTTAACGTGGACGAAGAAAGCATGGATCATGTAGAGGAGTTGTTCAGGTTTTATTCAGACAGATACAAGGACATATCAAGAAGAAAAGGCGTAAAATATGTCCAGTTGTTCACGAACCGCGGTGAGAAAGCCGGCGCGTCTCAGGTTCACGCCCACAGTCAGATAATCGGCCTTCCATTTATTCCGAAGATGATTGCCGATGAATTAAATTCCATCGAGAAACATAAGAAAAAATCTTCTGAATGTTTATTCTGCAAGACCATGAGAAGCGAGAGAAGAGGAAAAAGATTTGTCTACGAAAATAAGAGTTTCGTGGCGTTCTGTCGTTTTGCGCCGCGTCATGCCTATGAGATATCCATATTTCCAAAGTGTCACGTTAATGACTTGTCAGATGTGGACTTTAGGGATGCGGCTGATGCCTACAAAAAATGTGTCCACGCGCTGCATCTTGCACTGGATAACACAGATATGAATATAATTTTCCACCAGATGAAACAGTTATCTTACCATGCTCACATAAACCTGCTGCCGCTCACGGAGACAGTTGGCGGCCTGGAACGCGGCGCAGGAGTATACGTTAATCATAATTCTCCCGAGGCTGCCGCAAGGCATCTTCGTCGTTTTATCAAGAAGGTAAAAGACTGATGAGGGTAAACTCTTATACTGGAATAGCGATGGTTATAATTTTCAGTACAACACTTATTCTGGCGGTTTCAAATTTTCCAGGATACGACCCGTTCAAGAATTATTTGAGTGATCTTGGAGTGAATGAAAATTCATCGTTCTATTTCAATACAGGAGCGATACTTACGGGTATTCTCGGGATTCTTTTTGCCATTAAACTGAATAAACCACTGTTCTATACATTTGTAGCTGCCAGCATAGGATTGATAGGTGTGGGAATTTTTCATTCAAAAATCGAGACAGCACATCTGGTTTTCGCGGGCATCTTCTTTATTTTCAGTGCTATAACAATACTATTTGAATCAGAAAATAAAAAAGGAACCGAGAAGTATCTTTTAATTGCGACAGGCCTGCTACCGTTTGCCTTCATACTGACATTTTGGCCTGTCGTTGAGCATATCGCTGCTACGGGTATACTGCTGTTTGTTCTCCATACGGCTTGCAGGAAAAAATGATGGGCTCGCCCTGATTTGAACAGGGGTCTCAAGGTATTTTTCGCCTTCCAGTCGCTTTGGTACAGCTTTCTGGAAAGGTGTCCCAAACCTCGGATCCTAACCAAGCTAGACTACGAGCCCAATAGGTTACTGATTTTTGTGCACATTTATAAGGTTTCTAAATATCGGTTAAAATATGGTAGTCAGATCTGAAATTGATTTGAGAGAAAAATTACATACATACCATAAACAGCTTGGAATACATACCCTTGATTACCAATCACCTATAAGTGGTATGCAATTCCAAGGTGAATTTAATGTAAGTGGATACCACAGAGAAGTTCAACAGCTTGTTGATGGAAGTTTCTGGGGCATCGATAGGTGTCTACGTCTACAAGAGGAAGTTGATGGCTATCATTCAAATGTATTTCACATGGGTATATATGCAAAAGGCACTTCCTCAAGTGATAGCAATCCACTTGAGTCTGGACATTTTAAACAATTTCAATCAAGCATATTGGATCAGTTTATAGACTTATTAACGTCGTTAGGTATCGACCCTAAAAATTTAGAAGCGACATACTTAGAGAGATTTGATATAGGTGGGCAAAGCTCTGTCGGAAGAGATAGAGCACTCAAGCGTACTTACCGTTTTCAAACGGACAATATATCAAAGCTCCAATTGGAAAACAGGGGTGTAACATGTTACCCGTTAAGATCGATACAAAATATAGATATACATCCATTTGAAATGTCTTTAGTCGGGCCACGAGTCGAAGTTGCTCGTAATGGAGTAGAATTTGCTACAATAGTTTATGATTGTTTTAGAATTCATGATGGAGAACTAATGCCAACAAATTATATTGGCGGTTATGCACTTGGTGTAGAACGTTTATTTTCAACGCTTAATGAGGGAAAAGAGTTTATAGAAATCTTTGACAGATATAGTGCAGCACTTGAAAAATTAGCATTTTATGTGCCAGTTGCAAGATCACAACTGCATAAAACCGACGCTTTAACTATACTTTTTGGTGCCGAAGCTTTATTACAAATAAGAGGTGTCACATCAATTTCTAGAGGCCAAAAGAAGACATTAGCGAAATTCAAAAAGAAACTTGATATAGCACGTCAAAACTTAGGACTATCAGAAGAAGAATTTAATGCTATTGTAGATTTCTATCAACTTGTGTAGCCAACTGTGTAACAAGGAATTAAAAAGAATAATGGGCTCGGGGTGATTTGAACACCCGCCACAAGCTCCCTATAAGCTACATGAATAAGCTCGGATCCTACCAAGCTAGACTACGAGCCCGTTTCGTTTATCTGACTAGTATATTTAAAAAGCGTTATTTTCTCTTGACGTTAGGGTTTTTAAAAACAAACCCGTCTTCTTCACTGTCGTAGTCTATTAAGGTCCCCTTGAGCAAATTTGCCGACTTTTTATCCACAAAGAATTTGACGCCGTTTGAATGCGTTTCTATATCGTTTTCTGTCTTTGTGCCGGTAAAATCCATGTCATACATGTCTACACCGCCGTCGTGATATAGCCGGAGTCTTATGGCTTCTGTCTCTTTTTTAATCAGCATTTCCCTGAGCTTGTCGGCGGCATTTTTTGTAAGATTCATCCAGAATTTTTCGGCACTATAGCTGTTTATTTCATTTATTATACTTTCAATATCCTTGTCTGTCAATCCGTTTTCCTTTGCAACCTTTTCCATAGGCTCGAAAGGACTGATGTCTTTGCCAGTAAATCTCATTCCATACCTTAGCATTATGTCCTTTGCGATCGGCGTGTTTTCTATCAAAGACGCGACGCTCATTTCTTTTGTTATCTTTTTGCTGGACACTCTAACCACCCAGTTTCTTCATTACTTTGTCGACTTCCTTGTGAAGAGCATTGATATTACCGTTGTTTATTATTTTGAAGTCTGCGTATGACAAAGTTTTATCGAAGTCGTATATCTGCAAATATCTTGTATATTGTCGATTGAATTATGTGATATCTTTTGGCTCGT
>CAYITT010000079.1:0-4540 GCA_964366275.1 uncultured archaeon | reverse complement strand
ATATTGGTTCTATTATATTGCATACGGCATGATGAACAACACGGTCACGGAAGGCTGAAGCTGAAATAACACGCGTTTTAGGATCGCGGATAACGAAAGTTTTCATTTGACCGGGTTTGTATTTCATCGAGCGAAGTTCGGTTTCCAGTTTTATCAAATTTCTATCCAGATTCTGCCCGAATTCCTGTACGTACCATTTCCTGCTCTTGCCTATGCGCGCTTTCCTGTACGCAAAGTAAAGGTTAGGAAACGAACACAATTTATCGTAAGAAATCATAAAAATGTCCTGACCGTCCAGAACTATTGCGGAAAGCGTTGTTCGAATTTGCGCCAAAGGAAGTATTTTTTAGCGTTGGTTTCGCATTCGAGCGCCTGTAGTCCGCATTTACTCCGCGGCAACTATGCGTTGTAGCGTTGAAGTTGAGGCACCTGCCGTATACGAAAACGATAGAAAACCTATTGTTTTGCTCGTCGTTGTGCCAGTTGCCATTGAGTTCGACAGCAACACTTTCGTAGCCCTTTCGCCAAAAGAACCGAAAGAAATTGAAAAAGAAAGGAAATTGCGAAGCAATTTCTAACGATTTCAATTTCAATCTGTTTTTGCACTGCAGCCAGACGCATCCAACTGCTGTATTTAATGACGGCAAACAAAATCCGCGCCAATGGCGCGGCAGTTTGGTCCGTACTACGAAAAGGCGTGTAGTTGAGGGTTCACCAACCGTGTTTTTTACACACAGCTGATGACGGCCAGGACCATTATGTTCGTAAGAAATTGCAGAAATCTTTATTCTAGAAACGTTTGTCCCGAAGGGGGGGGGGACGGTGACCTATTACAAAAATCCATTAAACTAATTGAAAGAATCTGTATTTATAATTTGTATTTTTCCTTTAATGCATCTAGTTCAGCAGCAAACTCTTTTCGTACTCGCTCAACAGCAAGCTTTTCCCCGTCTGCCAGACCTTTCTCATAACTTTCCCTGTCTTTTACAAATCTCTCGACATTTGGAAGCTGCAAGTCATCAAGCGAACCCTCAAACAGGCGGAAAGCGTCGTTCGAATGCGCATTCGAGCGCCTGTAGTCCGCATCGAAGTCGAGGCACCTGCCGCGCTCGTCGTCGTGCCAGCCGCCACCGAGCTCGACAGCAACTTCTTTTGCATCTGTATCAAGATAATGGTGAGTCGTATGGTTTGGCTCGTCGCCTTCTGAAACAACTGCCGGTATCCTCAACACAGTATTCCATTCAACGACTTTGCCGCCGCGACTTTTTGGAACAGTGACGCCTTCTGCTATCACTTTTTCGCCTCGGACAAGGTCTGCACGGACATATTCCCGGCCTTGTTCGTCTTTTTCTACATAAGCATTGAAATTCTTCTTTCCGTTTGGTGCGCGGAAAGCTCGGGCAGTCCATTCCCATCTATAAGGATTGCCTTTTATGAATCTCTCAAAAATAGGATCGTTCAATGCCTCTCTGGGGCTTTTGCCATCTGCTTTCAACGCTTTTTCTCTTTCTATCAGATACGCAACCTCTTCAAGATCAGACATTCTGAAGCCTTCAGGCACTGCCAGTAAAGAATCGTGATAATTCCTGCCCGTGTGAACAAGATCGGTTGAACCTTTTGCAGTCAAAGCAAGCGACCTGTAAGTGTCGCGAGAGACTGGCTGAACGTGTGTGTATTCCGGCACCTGAATCAATAAGTCAGTTTTTGGCGATTCTATTGCTTGAGTTGACATAATCCAAATATAATGGAAAAGCTTAAAAAGGTTGCATTTTTGCCACTTTTGAGTAGTTTAAGATTTCTTGAATGTCTTTCCGACGTAGGCTGATTTTGTTTCTTCTTCCAGTCGAAGCAGCTGGTTGTATTTCTCCGTGCGCTCCGCGCGACAGGGCGCGCCTGCTTTCAGACCCATTGATCCCAAACCAACGGCGAAATCCGCGATAAAAGAGTCGTGCGTATCGCCGGAGCGATGAGAAACGATTATATTCCAGTTATCTTTCCGTGCCATATTAGTCGCGTCTATGGCCTCGGTGACTGTTCCGATCTGGTTTATCTTTACAAGTAAAACGTCGCAAGCATCCACTTCAATTGCTTTCTTTATCCTAGTCATATTTGTTACAGTGAGATCGTCGCCGACGACCATGAACTTTGCTTTGCTCTTCAGTTGTGCGAAAGATGCGAAGTCTTCCTCGTCAAACGGGTCTTCTATGGACAGTATGGGATAAGATTTTGACAGGTTTATGTAATACTCAACAAGCTGTTCGGGTGAAATTGTCTTGCCGTCTATGCTGTACCGGCCGAGGCCGAAGAACTGCGACGCGGCCGCGTCCATGGATATGCCTACTTTGCCTGCATAACCAGTTTCGTCTATCGCATCCCATAACAATGACAATGCGTCTCTGGTATTTGTAAGCGGCGGCGCAAAACCGCCCTCATCGCCCACATTTGTTGCAGTCTTGCCATGTTTTTCTTTGATAATGTTTTTCAGTTCCGCGTAAATTTCGCATCCAGCCTGAAGGGCTTCGCGAAAAGTGTTAAACCTGTGCGGCACTATCATGAACTCCTGCACGGACAGGTCGTTTCCGGCATGCGCTCCGCCGTTTATCACGTTCATGAACGGCATCGGTATGCCGATTTTGGAACCAGATTGCTTCTTCACATAATCGTATATGTTTCCTGACGCACGGCAGAATGCCATTGACACGGCTGTGGTCGCGTTCCCGCCGAGTTTCCACTTGTTGCTGCCGGCAAGTTCGCATAAAATAGAATCAAGCTTTTTCTGGTCAAGGTCAAGACCGACGATCTTTTTCGCGATTATCTTATTCACGTTGTCGACGGCACGCTGGACACCTAATCCACCAAACCGCTTTCCGCCGTCCCTCATTTCAACGGCTTCGTATTTGCCCTTGCTTGCTCCGGAAGGGCAGATGGCACGAGACCCATTGACCTCCGCTTCAACCGTAGGCCGACCGCGGCTGTCTATGACCTCTCTTGCATTCAGAGATTTGATTTTCATGGTTACAGTTTGCATCGCCTTAAATAAATAACTAAAACAGCTTCACTAATGGCAAGAAAGAACTCGATAATTGTACTGTCTGGGCTGTTTACACTTGACGGGCAACTGGATGCGGACTTCAAAAGATCTGTAGACAGGGGCGTAGAGCTCTTAAGCAGGGGTGAAGCAGATTTCATTATACTAAACGGCGGTCCGGGAAAATACGTAGACGGCACATACATCCCATCAGGCATGCGATCGACTTATCGGGATGCGATGAGAGATTACGCTGTAAGTTTAGGCGTGCCGCAAGACCTCACGTTAGTACAGAACTATTCATCAGATACCGTAGGCGAAGCATATTTTGTTAAAGAAATGCACATTTCGCCCAGAAATTTTTTTGATAATCTGGTTGTTACCCGCAGATTTCATACAAGCTGGGCAATGGCCATATACGAAAAGATTCTGGGTTCCAAATTTTCCACGGATTTTGAACCTGTAGAGACGGAAAAAGACAATGATCCTGATACATTAGCAGCTGAAAAAGAATCGATGGACCGCTTCCTTAAGAGAAGCGAAGGCATTGACCTTGGCGACTCCAGAAAAATAGAAGAAATGCTTTATAGAACATACGGAACGTACAACGATATACCAGAAGACCAAAGGTTAAGATTCTATTAAAGAATCTCAAAATCAATACGGTATTTCCATATCTTTGGGCCGTAAGGGAGGACAGTCTGAACATGTAAAAAACTTATTTTCTTCCTCATTTTTTTGGCTATTTCCTTTATTTTATCTTTCTTCTCGTCAAGTAGTGATTCGTCAGAAAAGCAGTAGAAATGACATACGCCTCTTGGTTTCAGGCATTTTATCGCGTCTTCCAGATATTCTAAAGAACGTTCAGGCAACGGCATAATAACACGGTCACATTTGCCATGCCAGTCGTCTACAGAATCTTTAACATCACCGAGGACAACTTCTACTTTCTGGCATTTATTGAGTTTTATGTTCTTCCAGAGATAATCAACCGCTGATGGATTTATCTCAACTGCTATGATTTTTGAAGGCTTGGCTTTCTTTTCTATCTCGACAACAAAGGGGCCGATTCCGGCGAAGAAAACCATTACCGTATCACCCTCGAGAACTTTTTCAACAATTCTCAACCTTTCAGTTCCTTCGCGCGGGGAGAAATAAGCCTTCGTTGGATCCAAAAGAAAACGACAGCCATTCTCGATATGCGTGACTTCCGTATCCTTGTTTCCTTTGACCAGCCTATAATCTCTGGTCCTGTAAACGCCTTTAATTGCCGAAGATTTTGCCAGCACGCTCTTGACGTTCTTGTGCTTCTTTACTATTGCCTCGGCTATCAGCTTTTCTTTCTTACTCAACTCTTTTGATATTTCTATCAAAGCAACTGCCTTTTCCTTGTTGCCAATGAGATCGAAAGAACTAGGCAGCAGCTTGAACTCTTCTTCTGTCAACTTTCCCTTGAGAAGGTCGCGATATCCCATAAACCATCTTTGTGTAGATGTTATTTAATTCTAGATC
>CAYITT010000078.1:0-4552 GCA_964366275.1 uncultured archaeon | reverse complement strand
ATGTAAAGGTAAAGGGTTCGCAGGGCGAATTGGAGAAAGATTTCTCGGATCCCCGCTTTAACGGAATAATAAAGATAGACAAGGACGGTAACCATGTTAAGGTGTCCAACGCTTCGAACGACAGGAAGAAGAATGCCATGGTCGGCACGATCGCGGCACACATCAAGAACATGATGATTGGCGCAAGCATTGGATACAAATACGAGATGAAGATACTTTACACGCACTTTCCGATAACAGTCACGCAGACCGGAGACGAGATACAGGTGAAGAATTTCTTCGGTGAAAAAAGCACCCGTACGGCGCAAGTCGTTGGCAAAGTCAAGGTCAAGATTGAGAAAGAATCAATAACAATCGAAGGCAGCAATGTCGAGGACGTCGGGCAGACAGCAGCGAACATAGAGCGTGCGTGTAAACTGACCAAGAGAGACAAGAGAATCTTCCAGGACGGGATATATCTTTCAGCGCGAAAGCTCGCAAACGGACATCATGTTTAGGTGATTAATAATGTCAAAGAGATTCAAAGCACAAGATTATTTTCGCTATAAGCGATTAGGCAAGAGATGGAGAAAACCGGTAGGCTGGCAGTCCAAGATGCGTCTCGGCAAGGGCGGCGCTGGTCTGATGCCGGGAATAGGCTACGGTACCGCGGGCAAGATGACTGCGACTCTGGTAAGAAGTGTCAGAGACTTTGAGAAAGATTGTCGATATGGCATAATATTTGCAGGAGCACTGGGAGCAAAGAAGGTCTCTGAGCTTACGGCAATCGCAAAGGAGAAGGGAATAACAATAATGAATATGAAGAAAGTCAGGCGTGCGAAGAAAATTGCAAAGACAATTGAAAAGAAGCATGCCGACAAAAAAGATCACAAAAAGGAAGAGAAGAAAGAATCAAAGAAGGAAGAGAAGAAAGAAGAACACAAACACGAGAAGCACGAAGCGCATGTACACAAAGAAGGTGAACACGAACATCACGAAGACCATGCCCACGAGAATCATGACCACACTCACAAGGAAGAACACAGTAAAAAGGAATAATATTTATGGAACTAAGAGCACAGCGCATGATGGCGGCAAAGATAATGAAATGCGGAAAGAGCAGAGTCTGGATGAACCCGTCCAGAATCGCTGATATAGCCGAAGCAATAACCACGGAAGATGTAAGGCACCTGATAAAAGACGGCGTAATACAAGCTGAGCAAAAGACTGGCATCAGCAATTTCAGAGGAAAGAAGCGTGCCGCACAGAAGAAAAAGGGAAGGAGACGCGGTCCTGGATCCGTAAAGGGCAAGAAGGGAACAAGACACAACAGGAAAGAAGGCTGGATGAAAACCATCAGGACAATAAGAAAACAAATCAAAGAGATGAAAGACAAGAGTAGCATTGACAATATCACTTACAGGGATCTTTACATAAAATCAAAATCAGGATATTTCCGAAGCAAGGCCCACGTTATGATTTATCTGGAAAGAAATAATTTGATCAAGAAAGATGCAACGGAGAAGAAATAATTATGACATTCAAAAGAAGACTGCAGGAGAAAACAGATTACAACCAGCGACTGGCGCTGCTCAAGTCGGGCAAGCCAAGGGCAGTCATACGAAGATCGCTTAATAATATTCGCGTGCAGATAGTACGTTCGGAAGAAGGCAGTGACAAGACGATTGCTGAAGGAATCTCGAAGAATCTGAAAAAGTTCGGATGGAAAGTACACGGCGGCAGCATGGCGTCTGCCTACCTTATCGGCTACTTTGTAGGTACCAAGGCTGTTGCCCATGGAATCAATGAGGCAATAGTTGATCTGGGCTTGCAGAAGGCAGCAAGAGGTTCAAGTTTGTTTGCCGCAGCACTCGGGGTGCACGATGCCGGCGTAAAGATAAATGTCGGAAAAGAAGCAATACCCAACAAGGATCGCATAAGCGGCAAGCATGTTGCAGCTTTCGCTGAAAAGCTGAAGAAAGAAAACATGGAGAAATACAAGAAGCAGTTTTCTGCCTATCTCAAAGAGGGCGTGCAGCCGGAAGAGCTGCCGAAGCTTTTTGAGGAAGTAAAGAATCATATTCATGGTAAGAAAGAGTGATAAAAATGGAATGGAAACCAAGAACTGAGCTGGGAAAGCAGGTCGCTGAAGGAAAAATAACACTGGAAGAAATCTTTGCGACAGGCAAGAAAATAAAGGAGCCGGAAATTGTCGACCGCCTGGTGCCTGGACTTCAGACAGATATAATATTCATAGGCGGTTCGCCTGGAAAGGGAGGCGGCATAAAGAGAACGCCTACCAGAAGAACTGCCCGCATGCACCGGTCTGGGCGACGTTATAGAATCTCTGCTATGGTAGTTGTAGGAAACGGCAACGGGTTCATTGGTATCGGCAAGGCAGTATCGACAGAAAACCGCGTCGCGATACAGAAAGCGACGGAAGTTGCAAAGTTGAATATAGTTCCAGTTACAAGAGGATGCGGTTCCTGGGAATGTTCATGCGGAGAAGGACATTCCATTCCGATGGAAGTAGAGGGAAAGAACGGGTCGGTAAGAATAAGATTGTTCCCTGCACCGAAGGGCGTAGGGCTTTGCGTGAGCAACGAGGCAAAGAAAATCATGCGATTGGCCGGAGTAAAGGATGTCTGGACTAAGCGGTTTGGTGAGTCGAGATCCCGGTTAAATTACGCTCTTGCAATGTTTGATGCTTTCAAGAAAATAAATCTGATGCGTTTGGATGCAAGAACGCCTACACAGGAACGCGAGGAATTATTCGACGAAGAGGAAGCCCAATAAACTTTTTGGAAAAAAGTTTAATCAAAAAAGTGATAAAAATGTATGTTATTGTAAGATTGCGGGGAGAAATAGGAACAAGCAAGAAAGTAGAAGATACTTTCCAGATGCTTAGGATGAAGAAAATCTATTCAGCTGCGCTGCTGGAAGAGAATGCGGTCAATCTGGGCATGATAATGAAGGTCACCAGTTTCGCTGCATGGGGAAAGGCTGACGAGCACACAATCAAGGCAATCGAGAAGAAAAAAAATCTGAAGCCGCCAAAAGGCGGGCTGAAATCAAAAAAACTTCACTTTCCGCGCGGCAATTTGGGGAACAACGGGGATAAGATCAACGAACTGATCAAGAAGATGATATAGTTATGACAGATACAGGAAAACAATCTATTGGCATGGACAGTGTTGAATACAGGTTATTTTTTGAGGGTCCAGAAGGGCTGACAAGATTACAGATTGTCGACAGGCTTGCGGTACTAATTGACGGGAAAGGGCACGCGTATGCTTCTTTGTCCTACGACAGAGAAACCGATCAAGTTGACGGCGCAAGAGAACTTTTTGGCAACGATCCCATGGGAGTTTATGCATCTGCCAGGAATCTTGGCGCAACGGTTACGGACGATCTGGCAATATCATTTATGAGCCCGGAAGTCGCGGCACAATTAGTGCGCAATTATCCGAATTTGAGAGTTGAGAAATTATGCCAGTAAAATTCAAACTGAAAAATAGAAAGTGGAGAGGACGCACAAGCAGAGGCTGGGGTGCCAAGAAAAAGAGAAGAGGCGGCGGCTCGCGCGGCGGACGAGGAATGGGCGGAACGCACAAGCACAAGTGGTCATGGGTCACGACAAAAAT
Source organism: uncultured archaeon (assembly GCA_964366275.1). Lineage (GTDB taxonomy): Archaea > Aenigmatarchaeota > Aenigmatarchaeia > GW2011-AR5 > GW2011-AR5 > GW2011-AR5. Next base: position 929 of record CAYITT010000078.1, on the reverse strand, counting down.
GCCTGACTATTTCGGTTACAAAGGATTTCATTCGAGAGCAATAAAAGTAAAATCAATAAACGTCGAAGATCTCCAGAAACTGGACGGCAGCGAATTCAACCTTACCAAGATGGGGTACGGCAAGCTTCTTGGAAGAGGAAAGATAATCAGAGCCGTCAAGGTCGCTGTAGCTTCCTGTTCCGCTAAAGCGAAAGAAAAGATAGAAAAAGCTGGCGGACAAGTTAACGAGCAGTAAACCAGCCCAGCGTGATAAACATGGGATTAATAGATACAATAGCATCAATCGTACCCGGGGTATCAGAACCGACGGGTCATCTTAATTTTAAAAACAGGTTAATGTGGACATCGATAATACTTTTGCTGTTCCTTTCGCTCAGCCAGGTCGTACTGTACGGAGTCGCGCCTGTAACGCTTGAGCGTTTCCAGTTCTTCGAATTGATACTCGGATCATCGATAGGCTCGCTCCTAACTTTGGGTATCGGCCCTATTGTGACTGCGTCAATAATATTACAACTGTTAATCGGCTCAAAGATAATACCTATTGACACAAAGACAGTGGAAGGAAAGAAGCAGTATCAGGGAATCCAGAAAATAGCAGTAATATTCTTCTGCATATTCGAAGCATGGGCGTATGTGGCTTTTGGCGCCATAGTGCCGATTTCCGCTGATCCAGGAATATTCATGCTTCTTATTGTACAGATAGCATTCGGCGGTTTTCTCGTGCTTTTGATGGACGAAGTAATACAAAAGTGGGGAATAGGATCCGGAGTTTCAATGTTCATAGCGGCCGGCGTGACAAAAACAATATTCATCCGTGTATTCAATCCATTGACGCCGCCAGGCGAAACAATACCTGCAGGTATATTACCTCAGTTCATCTCTCTGCTTGGATTGGGTGAAATATTCCAGGGTTTTGTCGCTCTTCTGCC
>CAYITT010000077.1:0-4553 GCA_964366275.1 uncultured archaeon | reverse complement strand
TCCCGACAGATTTAGCTACCTCCAGCGTCGTCTGCGGACTCTTTTTCTTAAGTAAGTCTAAGATCTTTGACTCGTTCAACTAACCCTAACTCCTTTTTGGATATAATGGGTTGGGTGCGACGATTTAAATAAATTTTTATACTGAAGAAAGTACAAATATTTATATAATGATTTGTGCAATACGTATATTCTAGAGAATACAGATACTATAAAATCGTGAACTGGCCGTTGGTTATCTCGAGTGTAAGGGTCTCGTTGGCATTCACGAAGAGTTCGTTGCCTACTTTGACATCATAAATGCCTGGCACCGCAAGCAAACCGACATCGAATTTGAGGTTCATTATCGTCCCGTTCCCGGCCTGTATATTATCAGGCACGAATGCCGATACCTTGACTTGTGTCGTGCTCAGATTTTGCCATTCTATGGTCGCATTTGGCATTCTGGGTGTAGGTTCTACCCCTTTGAAGGCTAGGTAAGAGGAATGATTCACAATAAACTCAAAGATCGCGACCGGCTGGCTGTTGTTCAACGTTACAGGAACAGAAACGTTTGTCGCGCCAGCTAGCGCAGAAACGTTCGTTATGCCAAGGCCGATAGTAATTGCGAACGCGATGGAAGCTAAAACAACCACGCCGGCAATTACCAGGATATTGGTTTTCATTTTATCACACCGGGAAGAAGTTTATCGCGTTGCATTCTTTGGTCCCGTTTACTGTGACGTTGTGGCCTACCATTTTCCTTAGAATGATCTGCGCGTCCTTCGAATTTATTACTCCATTGTTATCTAGGTCAAGCATCTGGTTTATAGTGCATGTTGGCAGGCTGGTACCACCTGTGCTTAATGTGAAGTTCGACACGATTGTCGAATTTAATATCACGCTGACATTTGCTTGTTGATCCGCTGCGAGTGCTGCTCTGGCTATTAGCGTGTAGGGACTGAACGAGACGTCCTCGAATGACGGCGGGGAAGCAGTTGTTACAGTTATTAATCGCTCTGCCACCCAGGTTTCTGCTGATCCATTTACGTTTGTGCCAATGAAAACACGACCCGTAGGGTTTGAGTCAAATGTGTATGTATTGGTTTCTCTGTTAGTTCTTTCAAAAGCACCATTATCTAATATTTCAACTGATGCTGCTATAGGCTGGCCTATCGTATTCGAAGTGTTTATTTTGAGAAGATGTTCCTTGAACAATCTTACACGTCCAAATATTTGGGAGTCTTCCTTTATGCTTGTAATGTTCATATCGTTGTTTCTTAGATACCAATCCATATTGTTAACTGGATCAAAATACATGTTTGATGTGAAGCCAGATATATTGCTGTTTTCTAAAGAAAACACCCCATCAAATACGTTTGTATAAAATGCAAAACTGGGGTTTTTATTGCTTGTTAGTGTAAGATTTTTCATAAAAATATTGTTAACCAACTCGTCGAAAAAAATACCGACAGTCGCATTTTTTATACTGACTTTTTCTAGAAGGCTTGAGTAGAAAGACACTGCATGAACGCCAAAATCTTCAGCCTCTATAGAAACATTTTTGACTTGACACTTTGAGCCTTCGTCAAAAAAAATTCCCGTCTCGCTGGCTATAACCCGCCCATTGATTATGTAAACGTCATTGCAGTTTCCACTTATACCGACGCTGCCGCTACCATCACCACTTACTGTGAAGCCATTCATATCAAATATAAAGTCGCTTGAGCCCAACGTAATGCATCCCCCCTCTCTGTTTATATTATTTTGAAGAACATAAGTTGTATTGGGCGATGCTAGGCCGCCGCATGTCGTAACATTTATTATACTAGAATGGTTTATTGTGAATACGACACTTCTTAATTCAAAACCGTTTGAATTGTTGGCAAAAATCGTGAAGTTTATAGTGCCGCGTGATCCATATAAGTTACTGTAGTAACTAGAACTCGCATTCTGTAAAAGACTCTTCCTTCCAGATTTTACATTCGTCCAGTAAAAGTTAACCGTCTCATTAGAAGTGACATTAATCGGGATCGGCCCGTATTCAGAATACGTAGTATTTGTCGGCGAGTTTATCGTTATGCTTGGAGCCGCGCTTACCGCGAAAGAGAATATCAGTAGAGTTAGTATTGTTATTGCTGAAATTTTCATGAATCCCGCACCCCAGGATTTTCTGTATGCTGTTGTTAACTGGAACGAATCCAGTAATTACAATTGCATTACGAAGGTACTTAAGATGCTCTGGTAGCTTTTTGTATAGCACAAAACGGTGTTATGCCAGATCTATTTCTTCCAGAAAGCGAGCTGGTCGAAGAAAGATTTCTGTTGGACGTACGGTTCCTTGGCAATTATTGAAGAGATCTTGCTGATTTCACGAGAAATTTTTGTTTTTGGATGTAACAAGACCAGCGGTTTTTTAGCAGCAAGTGCTTTTCGTACATCAGAATGGTAAGGAATCGACGCAATTACTTGCATTCCTGTTATCTGCTCGACGTCCTTTCTGCTTATCTCATACTTGTCCTTATGGACCATATTGAGCACGATTCCCAGATTCTTTATTCCTAGTTCCTGGCACACTTCGTTGGTGCGTATAACATCTGTTATTGCCAGTATGTTAGGTGTTGTCACGAAAAGGACTTCATCCACCGCTTTTAGCGTCCCCATTGATTCTCTTCCGAGACCAGGTGCGCTGTCCAGCAGCACGAAATCGTTCTGCTCTTTTAATTTGGAAACTCTGTCTTTAACATGGAAAATATCAACACCATCTAAATCACTTAACGATAGGGACGCAGGCAGTACCTTCATACCGCTCTCGTGGAAATGCGTCGCCTCTTCCAAGGTGCGGTCACCCCGCAGAACATGATTAAACGTCGTCGGCTTATGGAATATGCCTAAAGCAAGAGAAACGTGTGAAGTCGTCAAGTTACAATCTACTAGTGCAGTGCGTTTGTTGTAATGTTTGGCCAATGAAGCTGCTATATTAATGGCCAGTGTGGTCTTCCCAACCCCACCCTTTCCGGAAACAATTCCTATAGCACGTGTCATCTTTTATCTCCAAATGCTTGTTAGCGTCCTTACTTTCCTTTTTGCATCAGCCTTGCGTTTCTTCTGACTTCGGCTTTGCTGCGCCTTTAGGCGCCTTGAATAACTTCTTCAGCATCGGCATGCCGCTGGTCTTGTTGGTTATTACCTGATAATTGTCAGGTATATCCTCCAGTGAGTCTTCCTCTTCCTTTGTAAAGTAATACACCATTGTCTTGCCCTTTGCCTTGGAATGGAGCCACCATTTCTGCTTGTCCTTATCCTTGTAAACGAACTTGCCGAACAACCCCATTTATTATACTTCCTTTGGGTCATATAAATTATTGATTTACGTCACGTATTGTCATGTTTAGTGCCGCCGGTGTGGTATAATAGGGTTCAAAACCCAGAATGTCCTTGGCCTTTTGTATTGACATGACACAATCCCGGGTTGCCATATCTATGAAGCTTCTTGATAGGTGCGGTCTTGTAGGTTTGGCTTCTATAGCTGTTTTATACCAGTGTATTCGTGACAGCAGGTTTGCTAGTCCTTCATGGATGAATCCGGGCTGTTGTTTTACTCTCAGCAGCTTTCTCATCGTATCATGAAACTCTCTGTACGTCATCACGTCTTTCGCGGCTATGTTGAATATATGATCTTCCGCTTTCTTATTATCAAGTACATGCAGAAGCATCCTCACCATGTCATCTGCGTGTACGACATGGAATTTGTTGTCGCCCTTGCCTACTATCGGGCTGCCTTCTTTTACAGAATCGAATATCTGCTTCCATCTGAGATTCGCCCCGAGTATTATGGGCGATCGTATTATGGTGTACGTGAGCCCGGAATTTTTTATTATCAGCTCTGCGGCTACTTTAGACTTGTCGAATTTCGTTTTCGGTGCATAGCGGCTGTGTTCCTTAACAGGCGTCCTGCTTTCGCCAAGCACTCCTCCGTAGCTGACAAATACAAACTGCTTTGCTTTCTTCTCCTTGGCGAACTCGACAACTTTCTGCGTGCCGTTGACATTTACATTCATGAGGTTTGTATCATCCTCATCGTTGCACGCAGCCAGATGATAGACAGCATCGATTTTCGGAAAAATCTTTCGAAGAGTATGTTTTTTTGTTATATCCCCCAGGACTATTTTTACATTATCCGACCTGTCGATGTCATCATCCCTGGCAAATACGGTCACGTCATGGCCCTGTGCAGCCAGACCCCTGACCAGTGGCTTTCCAATAAAGCCCGTCCCGCCTGTTACGAGTATTTTCATAGATCCATATACCCCACAGAACATTAAATTCTTTTACTGAGAATTAACTGTATGGATTTTCTTCAAAAAGAAATGAAAACCTATATTTCAGTCCTTTTCCATATCGTGGTTTTTACATTCGTAATTGTCACTACAACAGTTGTTGTGCATGAATACGGACATTATTTTACCGGCAATATGTTTGGTTGTACGAACACCGAAATAGTTCTCCTGGATGAGAAATTCGAGACATACACGAAAATGAACTGTAATGGTATCGGCGATACTAATACACTGCTT
>CAYITT010000076.1:0-4642 GCA_964366275.1 uncultured archaeon | reverse complement strand
TGTTGTCTTCAATGAACTTCACCGCGCCTTTTTTGGCATCGGAAAAAGAAGGCTAGCCTGTTCCCGAATCGAATTTAACATTTGAATAGAATAATTTATTTCCTCAGGCAGCGCATACGTAGTCGCCCTTCTCCTTGTTGTGAAGAAGCTTTCCCGATCCCGGACGTTCCGTGGCTTTATTTACGAGCACTTCATACTGCTCTTTCGTGAGTTTTTCCTTCCACTTATCTTCCATATGCATCTTTTCTTTCATACGAATCCTTCTTCCTTAGATATTCCGGGCTCTTCTCGTAGGCTGCAATTGCGCCGTACATTATTGAATCAAACGGCCCGTAACCTGTTTTCGCCGCTTTACCGTATTCAGTATTTTTACCTTTCACTGCAGCTTCCTGTTTGTATTGTACCTTTTCTTTGAATTCGTCTATCAAAGAGCGTATTTTCCCCTGCATGTCGAAATCCAGCTGCTGTATCAGTGGCCCAATTTCCGAAAATATGCTACCCAAGGTTTTCAACGCGTCCTCGTTCAGAGTCCTGAATACCCTGGATTCCGTGCAGTTCATTGAATTTATCTCGCCCTGGTTCGCTTCCAGCATCTCACCGCAGTCCAGTGTGCAGTTAATCATCCTTGTGTTGTGAGTTATCACGCTCATGCCGAAGTACTCTATCCTGCAGCCCCTCAACACGACGTTCTTGAAGTTACTGCCCCGGAAGCCTACGAACGACATTTCGCAGTTCTCAAAGACGGCGTCTTCGAAGTTACAGTTTCGCATATATACGAACAGCAGCTTGGAATTCTTCAGATTAAGTCCGCAAAAATCGTTGCCGCCCAGATCGCAATACTGAAGCAGGATGTTTTCAAATTCCTTCTGTCCTGATCTGAATCTATCGAGAAACTCCACACTGAGCATGAAATGCATGATTAGCATTGTCTGTATATTTTTAAAAGCGTGCACCTTAAGCTTGGAAGAACCCCGAGTATGCAAGATAGAACATAACTAGGCCGAAGAGAATAATCAACAAACCGATAATTACATCTTTCTTGTTTTTCGTTTTTGCGACAGTTCTGGAGAAAGCTGCAAGCTGCAACAGCAGCGCAACGGCAGTGACGACTAGCAGCGCGATCTTGGGCACGCTGTTTCCGCCGAGAAGCACATAGTGAACCACTGACAGTATGTACGCGAAGTAAACAAGCCTGTGGATGAATTTCCACTTGCGGAAGCCCAGCCGGGCAACAGCCCAGTCATTAGACGTCAGATAGGCGGGAATAAACAGAGACATTGATGCTATACCGAACAGTATCACAGTAATGTCAAGAGGAAGCTGGAATGAGAAGTAAAAGTAAAACGCGGCCAGAAAATGCATCAGCACAAATGTGAATCCCCACACACCTAAAGTTCTTCGGTGTTTGAGAAAATTATACTTTGTAAGCCGCGCGAGCGGGCCGATTATCAGCACGGCGCTTATGAGTGTGGCACCAGATAGCGCGAAGCTTCTGACAACCGCCGCGTCCAAAAGGCCCTGTTCGGCAAAGAAATACTGGTAAACAAACTGGGCAATCCAGAAGGCAATCGCGAGAACGCTTGCTTTCAATACATACATTTTGTTGAGTCGCGCCCCTTCGAATAATTTTACCATTAGTTCTTACTGGAGAAACAGGTAAATAAAACTAACTAGATGATCGCCCAGATCATGTATCCGCCAAGCGCGAGCAGGAAGAGGCCGATGCCTAGTCGCATCAACCCTCTGTTTTCTTTGCGCCATTTTTCCATGTTCTTCGAAGTGTTGCCGACATAAACAAGACCTATTATCACGAACAGAGGCAGTATGAATATGAAATTATAGAGGAGCAGTAGTGGTATGCCGTCAGCATAATCGCCGGTTGAAAGCATCCCCAAAATTGCCAGGTAAGGCGCACCCGTGCACGGCAGCTCGACAAGCACTACGAATACTCCAAGGACAACCGCAACAAGCAGACTGAGGACAGGATGCACAGTTTCCATTTTTGCCAGTGCTTTCGAATAATGTTTGATGCGCTCGGCGCCGCCGGGTAATATTTGTAACGAAAATCCTTTCCCGTACCAGAAGTAATCTTTTATTTCAAGAAGACCTGCGAGTATCGCTATTCCCGCGGCCACGCGGTAAAACGGTTTCGCTATGCCTGCGGTGTAAGCAAGCGTGAACAGACCCATTCCGATAAGGAAGTAGGTTACATATACAGTCGCGACGTAAATCAGACCCGCAAGCAGCATCCGCTTTTTGCTTTTGAATACCTTTGTCATGTAAGCAAGTAAAAAGATAAGCACGCCGAATACGCAGGGATTTATGCTGTCCGCAGCCGCGGCGGCTATTACCAGTCCCAATGTAACTTCTGCCATTTACGTTCCACATCCGCCGGGCAGTGCGTCGCATGTTACACCAGTGCCTGTAAATATATTTGTAAGATTCGCCACGCACCCTTCGGGCATCGGCGTATTCGTGCTAAGAAGTTTATTGGGCAGGTAAAATGCATCAATCGTATTTCGTATAGTGCATACGTCCACGCCTTCATCATTCATTTGCCTTACCTTCTTCTCTATATCCAGACATACAGAGCATGTCAGTCCGTGCTTGTCGAAAGTTCCGTCATCGCGCCAGAAACAGTGCCGCGCGTGAAGATGACCTTCATACTTACACCCGCAGTAACATGGTATTTGTTCGAGCAATGCCGACCCTTCCGGTGTTTGTGCCCATTCATACGCATCCCGGACCTGACCTGTGACGTAAGAGGGAATTACTGTTGGATCTGAAGTTGAAAAGAAAAAATACCAGAATCCGACTGCAAAAACGATGAGTGCCAGCGCGCCGATAAGTTTTCCCGTCGGAACAGGCTGCTTTTTCATGCGGACACCATATAATTGACAATATAGAACAGCAGGATTACTGAAACGCTTATTATTGCACTGTACCATGCATTTTTTTCAGAGAACTTCTTGTCCCTGTACAGATAGCTGACTGCAAAAAATACTATTGCCATGATAACCACTTTTCCTATCCAGTGGTGGCCAAATACAGCTTTTAAAATGTCCTTGAACGGCGCGTACAGTTCGGCCACTATTACCATTAACGTAAGCAGCAATGAACTTGCCGTTACGCCGGCAAAAAAGTTAAATTTCAGCTTCATGCAAGCGCCCCCAGTTTTACCAGACGGCCAAAAATACCTATTAACACTACCATCACAAGGACAAGCGTCCACCATTTCTTGCTTTCTTTTTCTTTACCCGTGAGTACGAGCCACGCGGCCACTGTGGCAAAAACAGGCACAAGCAGACCCCAGTGTTCCTTTGTCTCCATGATCACTTCATGTGCCCATGGCCATGCGTTAGATAATATAAGAGTTTTTGTCGCTGGATAGAAATTGAGATACAACAATCCTGCAGGCAGCACGCTGATCCAGCTTACTACTGCGCCAAGAATCGACAGATTTTTTGTCAGCGGTGACTTATTCTTCTGACGTATTATTATTACCGCTATAACCGCGACTGCCAATGCAAGCAGTATATGCGCATAGAGAAGTTCGTCTCTCATTAATCAAAGTTTGAATTTGCCTAATATATATAGTTATATTTTTTCGACAATAGCGACTTAAAAGATTAACTGACATTATTATGTTATGATGATTATAGAATTCCAGACGCTTGAGCTGCTTGCAATGACGATCTTGTTATGCGTGGCGTTCGCTGGACACGGCGCTTACAGGTTGCAGGAAGAACGCCCTACATTTTGAGCGGTCTTTATATATCACGTCCGCTAAATGTTTTATATGGACAGTAAGTTTATTCTAGTTGGTTTGATTGCCGTTTTTGTTTTTGCTTCTGCTGTAACTGCAGTCACCCCCCAGTTTCTGGGTCCGCCGGTCAGCGTGCCAGAATGCACAAACCCGCAGACGCTTTACGGGGAACAGGTATGTATTTACAATGCAGACAGCAGCAGCTACACAGTGAAATTACTGGGCGTTGAAATGGGTGGCCGGGCTGTCGTGCAAGTCGATGAGTTCGTAACTACGATTGGAAATAACGAAAAAAACATCCCAAACCTTCCTGTTCAGGTCACTGCTTCAAATATAATGCTCTTATCCACAACCGACCATGCGCAAAATTACGCAACGCTTGGTTTTGGCGACGCCGGTAAAATGTGTGACATTGCAGATGCGTGCGTAGACGCGCCGGGCACAATTTCCCCGTCATGTATAAACCCGCAGACATTTTTTGGAGAACAGAAGTGTGTATATAATGGCGGTACACGCGATTACGCAGTAACGCTTCTGGGCGTCATGGTTGACGGCAGAGCTGTCGTGCAGGTCGGCGACATGACAGACGTGATAGCGAAAGATGCGACATCAAACAACTTCGGCGATCTGAAGGTGTACGTGAAAGAGAGCGCGTCCTTGTCGCCGGCATTTCAGACGAAGAATTTTGCAGCGTTGAAGTTTACCGTTGTTAATACGATGCGCGTCTGCGGCAACGGAATTATTGAACCACCGGAACAATGCGACGACAGAAATCTTATAGACGGGGACGGATGTTCTTCTAGGTGTACCTTAGAGCAGCCCGGTACCTGTGCCGATGCCACCCTACAGATAAAATTCAAGCAGGCTGAAAACGTA
>CAYITT010000075.1:0-4720 GCA_964366275.1 uncultured archaeon | reverse complement strand
GGACGTCCCCAGATATCGTACTTAGGTGAAACGTAAACCGCGCCCGGTGCGGCAAACACGAAACCTATCGTGGACGATAGAAGCGCTATGACAAGTCCCATTCGCCACATCTTGAACTCGCCGTGCATACCAAGATGCTGCGCGACGATTTTATGTCCTATCAGTTCATGGGCAAGAAAGCCGATGCCCACGGCGACAAACGCATAAAACAGTTCTGTAGGAAAAGTGTCTATATTGTTTATTACGTTCATTATGCCGTCTTGATAGGCCACTGCAAACGCTACGGATAGCACGATCGCCGAAATCAATATCTCCTTAATTTCAGTTCCTGTAAATGTAAATTTCATAGACAAGACAACCTACGGTTTTCTTTTCCTTGATACATGGTTGAATTCTGTTCAACCTGTACAGCAAAACTTTCGTTTTGCTAGTATCTTTCCCTTATTATAATAAGTTTCTTTGGGTTGATCCAAACCTTTCTTTTGAAAGAAAGGGAAGGATAATGGAGGCGCACCTTCGGTGGACAAACTACTACGAAAAGAGTTTGTCCGTCTCATTGCTCCACCCAGCGTACCTAAGAGCACCATGCCTATAGTTTAGGGCTGCTTCCTTCCGGACCTGACCCGATTCGCCACAAACACAATCCCTCAGGACTGGGCTTCGACGCTTTGAGGACGGGCTCCTTTCACAACAGCAGTCGCCCTCAGGCTTCGGTCCCATCTAAGCGGATTGACGGTAACAGCTGCCCGCTACCCAGCCGACCTAGCCTCCGTGCTAATTTTGACCCTAAAGTTATTAAAGAATTGTCTTAATACATGTTTCATGGAAAAGCTTGTTCTTTCAGGCTGTGTAATAATCAAGAATAATTCTATACTGCTTCTCCATCGTATAAAACGAAACTGGTACGAACTTCCTGGTGGCAAGATTATGCCAAAGGAATTACCCGAAGAGGCGGCTGTTCGAGAATTAAAGGAAGAACTTAGGTGCGATGTAAAGATAGTAAAAAAGATTGGTCAGAAAGATTTTGAAGAGAACGGCTTTTTGATGACATATCACTGGTTTTTAGCTAAAATTATCAACGGTACGCCACAGGTAGGCGAACCGCATACCTTTGATGGGTTAGATTACATACCGTTGAATAGGTTAGAAGACTACGCTCTCTCACCCAATATGCAAAATCTTGCTATTGCCATAAAGAAAGGACTTAACATCCAATAGGGGCTGCCTTGAAGGAAGCCGAGTTGCACTGGGTCGATACAACTATCTGTGAAAATACAGAACAGTTGTTGACGCTTGCGTTGACAAACGAGAGCGTCTTCAAAGACCCTCTAGGAAAAGCTATCGGCAATACATTACTTGTCGAGAAGTTGTCGCCTGTCGAATTGTACAGTTGCGCGGAAACTATTGAAATCTGGTCTACCAGACCGTCGTTCTCTATTATCACTCTCGCAGACGCGTTGTTAACCCCGGTCTGTGTAAGATAAGCAGAACTGATCTTTATGCTTGCGCCGCTGCAGTCTAAGCTCGAAGAGGTTCTGTTGGATATTGTCTCCCTTGATTCTGCAAACATCTGCGTGAGCCAGCCGGAAATTAAGGCTACTAGAGAAACGACAATGACTATAAGCATTACCGTGGCAACTAACGGCGACACGCCTTTCTGATGCATGATTATCACTTGACTGTTCTCGATATATAAAGTTCTTCGTATGGAACTTTACAGGTTTAGGAAACCTAAACCATGTATAGGTTTAACAATTTAGGTAGACAACCTGGTTACCCTCGTAGTTGTCATAAGCGGTATTCGGGCAGTTTGTAGTCGTTATCGAGACGAATTCTATCGAATTATTTATTCCGGAACAATCGCCTGTAGAAACATTGGAGATCTCGGTTATGTCGCTGACCTTTAGCGTGATCGGTAGGAGATTCAGCGTAGTCACGCTGCCTGTAGTATTGCGCAGATATATCCTGTCTATAGAAACTGCGCGCTTTCCAGAATTGACGACTGTCACAGAAGCGGTGTGTTGTATGCCACCAGAACAGTCGGCGTTGCAGTTATATGTAGCGTTTTTCACGTAGATGTCCGCAAACTGGCACTGAAGCTGGTTGTATGTTGCGTTCTTGATTGCCGACGTCTGGGTTGTTGTCGTTGATGTCAGCCAGCCGGAAATAAACATGGATGCGACTATAGTGATGAGTACGAGCATGACAGAGGCAATCAGACTGCTTACGCCTTTCATATAATTCTACTAGCCTGGCCGATATAATAAGTTTCTTTTGCACACGGCAGATTTTCTTTACCAAAGAAAAGCTCCGTTAGAAGCGTAGAGTTGCCGGATACTTTACGCAGTTGCTGGCTATAATGTCTACCTTTGTGGGCTTTAGGGTCGAGTTTGTGTTATAGATGAGCCATGTTGTGCTGCCGGGTGCCAGAGGATCTGTCGCATTGTAATCCTTTATGTTTATTTCCTTGCTCATCGCAGAATCTGTATATTCCACGGAAGCCTTGATATTTGTTAAATTCATTCGCTCCGCAACGTTTCGTATCTTTAGCGAAACTGTTGTGTTCTGAAAAACAAGCGAACTTACGTCAATGGCACCGATGCATTCTGCCCCAGAACTCGTCTCGCTGATCTTAGAAGAGGTAAATGAAGTTGCCCATGTTGCCATTACACCGGCAATAGCCATCGTGACGGCAATAAGCAGGACCGAAGCGATTAACGGAGAAACTCCTTTTTTTCTCATAAGATAATTTATGACCACAGGGTGTATATAAGCATAACGCTAAGGGGCGTCATGCTATACCAGAATAACTAAGTTATTCCATGTAAAGCTTTTGCTTTACCCGTATAGTTCCCAGAAATGGAGAACTATATAAGACGACGCCGTAAAGTATACTCATCTGCAACTATCGTTAGATAGTTGAGATACCAGAGACATCACATTATATGTGGTTCTTTGGTAAAAACCAACGAAGTGAAATGATGTCTCTGCGTATGAAAGGTATCTCGCCGCTGATAGCATCGGTCATGCTGATAGCTATAACCGTAGCGGCGGCGGCATTGATAATGGGCTGGTTCAACGGACTTACCAAGTCCACGACAGACACGGTTTCCAACAGGACCACTGCAGCCGTCACGTGCTCCAGCGCCCAGATCACAATAGAAGATGTTTATGTTACTGCCGGAACTCCGATCAATGGAAGCGCGAGAGTAATCATAAAAAACGCCGGCTTTGACGACTTGTTCGTCAACAGCCTTCAGCTTTACAATAAAACAGGCGACAACTTCTCGACAGACTTTGCGCCGAGCACCCTGACTTCGGGAAATATAAGAACTGTATCGTTGTCGAACGTTTCTGCAGCATCATGTCCTGGAGATTTCTCAAAGGTTATTGTCTCAACCAGCTGCGGCGGCGTTTCCGCGACATTCGACGGCGCTCCGAAGTGTGTCTAAACGGAATCTTTTCTTTGGAAAACTCGAGAAAGACAAAGTCCTTCTGAGTTACCAAAAGAAACATGTTATAAGTGTTATTGCTTCAGCGCTTCCATTCTATTGCATCTGGCGCGAAATCCAATTGATAAGCAGGAATGCCCAATTTCAGACCAAACTGCGTCGCCTTTTCGTATTGTTTGCGTTTTCGCCTGTCGATCTTGAATACTTTGTTGCGAAAAATGATGAAATGTGTCTTGTCGTTCTTGAAGTCAGCATACCAGTTGTGTGTTGAGTCAAGGCTTTTACTCAACTCTTCTGCTACTGTATCTGCCTTACTTTCCTGAATTTCTATCGTGTGCAATGTCCACTTCTTTATCCACGGCGTTTTATGTTCTTTCGTGACTTTTTCGACTTTTGTACTGATAATTTTTACTTTGTCAAGGACTTTTTTGTTTTCCAGACTTTCTTCGATTATCACACCTTCAAATTTTTCCATGATTCCAGTCTCCTTTCTTACCTTATATGTCTTACTTCTACGACAATAAAATCGGCGCCCGAATACAGTTTATAATAAACATCGTAATCAACTGTACTGTTGACGTAAGCGTGTATCTGGCATAGTGGAAGATTTTTCCCGCTGTTCGAAATCTCTGTGTACCCGGTTCCCTTTGCACTGCTGCTGTCATCGTTAATGATTACAGAAAAATTTCCGACGTATATTTTTTCTCCGTTTGTTTTTTGCAATGCTTCCAGCAGCAGGTTCGTCGTATCAATGTTTCCGTTTACTTTCCTGAATGAAACTTTTATCTTGTCGTTCTCGGCAACAAGATCTGTTTCATTATCCCCGTTGCCATCCGTTTCTTGGCAGTTAACATTGCTGCCGGCTACGTAAATTAGGTTTCCAGATACGCTGCGGGTAAGATAGTCAATAAAGCTCGTTTTCTCCACAAGAAACTGCACTGCGTCCTCGCCGGGTATGCTTGAAAATGTCTTTGGGCTGTTGAAGTTGAAAGCACGTGTAGATCCCTCCCCCTCGTTCGCAACGGTGCGTATATAATTGTTTATAAAATTCAGATCATTTTCTGCGCTGCTCACGTCAGAAGATTTTATTGTTGTCTGTATTATGGGATTGCTTATGCCGATGACAATACCTACCGTAATAATGACAATCAGAAACAAAAGTGCTATTGAAACCATGTCTTCCATATTCGTATCTTCCTAACATATGTGCTTAAAGTTTAGGAAGATGGGAACTTAGAATTATCTTTGATCATTCTCAAGTTACCACG
>CAYITT010000074.1:896-4756 GCA_964366275.1 uncultured archaeon | reverse complement strand
CCGCCCTAAAAGAAATGACAAAATTTTTCCGGCAAGTGGCAAGGACAGGCATGTCCCGGCCGAAAAGTCCTATAGAATTAGAACTGAGGCGCTCAGACGGAAAAATTGTGCAGTTAGAGGTTGCAACGACAGTCGTAAAAAACGGCGGCCAAATCACCGGCTTCGTATGCGTAATGAGAAACGTAAGCCAGATGAGAAATATCTACCAGAAGATGGTACAAAATGAAAGAACATTCCACGCTTTCTTTGACAATGCACCGGACGCTTTCAGCATAGTGGATTCAACCGGAGTGTTTCTTGACAGCAACAAAGCAAACTGCGAACTTTTTGGGTATAAAAAAGAAGAAATTATTGGAAACCCTTTCACAAAATTCGGGCTCCTTTGCAAGGAAGACGAGTCCAGAGCTTTTGTGACGCTGGCGAAAGGGTTGAAAGAAACAACCGGCCCCGAGGAATTCATGATTACCGACAAATATGGCAAAAAAATATGGATAGAACTTACTGCATCCCCCATGAAAATAAACAACAGGCCTGCTGTCATCGGCACTGCGCGTGACATTACGTACAGGAAAATAGCCGAGGAAAAGGATAAACACTACAGGGAGCTTTATGAATCCAGCATGGATGGATATGCTGCAGTAAATATGAATGGGGGGTTTGTAGAATCAAATGAAAGCTTCAGGAAAATGCTCGGTTACACAACAGAAGAACTGATAAAGCTGACGTATAACGACATAACGCCGCCTAAATGGCGCGAAAAAAATAAAGAAATGGTAGAAAAAGCTATAAAAAACGGGGTTTCCGGTCTATGGCAGAAAGAGTACAAGAGAAAAGATGGTACAGTATTCCCGGCGGAAATCAGAATATACGTTACTAGAGACGCAAACGGAAAACCCAACGGCATGTGGGCGTTTGTCCATGACATAAGCAACCGACAGCGCGCAAACGATGAACTAAACAGAAAAAACAAGGGTCTTGAGGAAAAACTGGCGGAACTTGAGAGATTCCAGAGACTATCGGTTGCAAGAGAACTGAAGATGATTGAACTGAAGAAAAGAATTGCGGAATTAGAGAGGAAAAGGCAATGAGTGATTTTGCATGAAAATTTGGATGAAGGTAATGTTGTGTTTTTTGGCATTCGTCAGTATGATTGCGGTTGTCGGATATCTTGGGATTGACACAGCTACGCACATAAACAAAAATTACGAAAATACAGCGACTTTGATCGACTATGTGTTCCTGCTTGATGAGACACGGGTTGATGTCGCACGTCTCATCGAAACAGACAACATTGATGCATATTCAAACATAAGCGAAAAGATATCCGGCCTGCGGGAGCGATATGAATCGCTCGCAAATCTTATTAGCCAAGCTTATGCTAAAGAACTCGTGCATGCTATGAAGGAGCATGACGACGAAATCGACAACATCTCCAGCCGCGTGATTGCAATACATGGCAAAAAGCTGCGCCTGGACGAGATCTTCAATGAGAAGTACGTTGTCGAGAAGCAGCAGAGAACTAATATCCGTGTGCCACTCTTCGCCCTGAACAACTCAAAAATAACGCAGGATGTCGGAAATATGCAGTATTACAGCAAGGAGGCGCTGTACCAGTACGGCAACAGAGAGAAGGTGGACGAATGGCTGCAAAGCATTGACAATGTTCGGGAAAGCGTAATTTCCGCAGGGCTGCCCGAAAACGAGAGTGCGGCTTTGCTAGCCGGGCTGGACGTTTATAAGCAGACAAGCAAAACAATGGGCGACATCTCCATAAGGCGGAAAGAAATCGAAGCAGAAGAGATAAAATACCTAGAAGAGATGCGGGAGACAACAACACATGTTGAGACGGAAAGAAAGGAGTTTATGCAAAGTGTACTGCTTGAGAATGCGCGTATAACAGAAGATGTCATGCGTACACAATCTGCTGTCATTTTTATCGCATTTGCCATTTCCATCGCACTTACCTTCGCAATATCGCGCATTATATCAAAGCCGGTGACAGAGCTGACCGATGCCGTGAAGGATGTAAGCAGAGGTAATTTCAGCAGAAGGATACGCGTACATTCAGGCGACGAGATTCAGGAACTTGCGGATTCGTTCAATATTATGACTCGTGCCTTGAAGAGCTCCAAAAAGAAGCTTGAGCACTTCAACAAAACCCTTAAAGCTCAGGTAGCAAAGAGGACAAGCGATTTGCAACAGAAAGTCACAGAGCTTGAGCACTTCAACAAGCTCTCTGTCGGACGCGAATTGAAGATGATTGAATTGAAGAAGAGGATAAAAGAACTCGAGGGAAAGAGATGAAGATACGAACTATGTTGATTCTCATATTCCTGTTTATTTCCTGCCTTATCGGGATTGTCGGTCATGTATCGATATCACTTGCCATGGCTGAAAGAGAAAATGCGTTAGGCATACAGTCGGCGATGAGGTTGAGTGAAATTGCGGACGAAATCAAGCACGATATAAATAATAGGATTGAATATGTCCGTCTCTTTTCAAAGCTGTCATCAATCCAGAACGCTGTAAAGGAGTCCAATTCTGAATTTGAAGCTGTCGAAAATATGACAGGTTACATAGATAAGCAAGACAAAGAGTGGCGTGCATCTGCAAAGACGGAAATAACTCCTTTTATGAAACTCATAATAGATTCGCAGCTATCTGAGGAGTTGAGGAAAAGAACTGCTGCGATAAGAGACGTGAATAATAAAACCGTATTTGCAGAGATGTTCTTAACAAACAAATACGGCGCAAACGTGGCACAAACGGGGAAAACATCTGATTACAGACAGAACGATGAAGACTGGTGGCTCACGGCGGAAAAAGAAGATTCGTTTGTGGGTGATATTGTGTATGACGATAGTTCAGGTGTATATTCCATCGAAATTGCCATTAAAATCATGGATGACGACGACAAATTCATAGGCGTAGTGAAAGCTGTCTACAACATACGCAACATAAAAAACATAATAGAAACGATGGAAAAAGACTCCGATGAGCCCCAGAGATTCAGGATTATGAGCATGAACGGAAATCTCGTATATGACACAGAAGATTACACTCCGTTTGAATCTGTGGCTGAAGAGAGTTTTTTCAGAAATATGACGAACGTCTCTGGGTATTTTATAATGAAAGACGAGAAAGGTGGGGGGAAATTATTTACATATGAAAAAATTGAAAAGCCCGGATTGGTAATTGTAACGGAATCCAATATCAACGAAATACTCGGCATATTTATCAACCTCATAAACTTCATTTATCTGATGATAGCAGGGCTTATAATGTTTTCTCTGATGGTGGGGGCAATCATGGCAGAAACACTGTCTAGACCTATCGAAAAACTGAGAGACGCCACACAGAAAGTCGCATCGGGAAAACTTGACGAAAGAATATCAATTAAAAGCAAAAACGAAATAGGCGAACTTGCAAGATCATTCAATGAAATGCTTGTCCAGCTTAAGAAGACGCAGGCAGAGGTAAAAAAATATACAGGAGGGCTTGAGAAAAAAGTTGAAGAAAGGACAAAGGACATTAGCAACAAATTAAAAGAAATCACAGAAACGAAAATGGCATTGCTCAATATGATGGAGGACTCGGACGAGGCTAACATACAACTCTCAACAGCAAGAAAAACCCTGACGAGTGCATTAAGTAAGCTCAAGGAAGTCGACATAAAGAAGGATGAATTCATATCGATCGCTGCCCATGAACTGAAGACGCCTCTTACCTCGATACATGGCTTCTCGCAACTGCTGTCGAACGAGTCTGTTGCTAAAGACAAAGCAAAAAGAGACAAATATCTCGGCATAATAGAGAATGAGACAAAAAGACTTGGCAAGCTGGAGATCGGAAGAGCACAC
>CAYITT010000074.1:0-886 GCA_964366275.1 uncultured archaeon | reverse complement strand
AAGCTGGTGACAGAAATACTTGATCTTTCACGCGTAGATCTCGGGACGATAAAATTCGTCATTGAGGAAGTCGATGTGAATACTACACTAGACGACATAAAGAAAGAAATGAACGTGCAGATACAGGCAAATGGGCTCAAGTCAACGTATGAAATAGATAAAAATCTCCCGAAGATTTATACCGACAAAGAGAGACTCATCCAGGTGCTGATGAACCTGATAACCAATGCGGTGAAATACACACCGAAAGGCCAGATAGATGTAAAAGTCGCGAGAGAAAGCCAGTACCTGCACTTCTGCGTCAAGGATAATGGGATAGGAATACCAAAAGAAAATAGTGCAAAAATATTCACAAGATTCTACCAGGTCGACTCGTCATATACAAGGAAAGCAGGCGGCACAGGACTAGGTCTCTCATTATGCAAGGAATTCGTCAATGCGCTAGGTGGCGACATATGGTTCAAGAGCACGGCCGGAAAAGGCAGTGAATTTCACTTCACGCTTCCCATAAAGTCAAAAGAAATAATCAACAAGTACGGAAAAATTCCTCCAGATAATAAATAACTATACTACGCATTCTTCCTATTATTTTTCCTGTTCTTTGAAGGCGCTTTCATGTCGTCCAGAACGTGTGAATAGTAGTGGAAGGAGAACGCCATCAACAAATATCCAATACTCCACAGGATTGTGTACAAATCGGCTGGATTGAAGGTGTTTATGTATTTTGAATAAATGAAATCCGGTATAAGCATTATTATTATGCTTGCCGCCAGTATCGCCCACGGTTTTGCAAGATTTCCACCCCTGAATGATAAAATAGTTAAAATCCCAACTACAATTAACGTTAAGTCGAACACTACATAACCGTTTAGGACAATGTTATCAA
>CAYITT010000073.1:0-4757 GCA_964366275.1 uncultured archaeon | reverse complement strand
ATAAGCCTTTTTAAATGTTAGGTGTCTATTGATTATTATGGCAGAACAAAAGGAAAAACAGTATATGCCGCAGTCCGGCGCCGGATTGATGAGATATGGCGAAGGGTCTGAAAAATTGAAGCTTAAACCGAGTGCAATAGTAGTTATCAGTCTGGTCTTTGCCAGTGTTGTGCTGCTCCTCAAGTTCTTCGGCTAGTCATTTTTAAAGGCTTCTCCTAATTGATTTGAATGTTGTATATTACAGCAAACAAGGAAGCCGTTGATACGGCGTTACTCACGAAGGACATGGCAGTCAGAGAGTTTGCGCTTGCATATGATATACCATTATCGGAAATTGCGGCAATAGGAGACGGTATAATAGATTTGCCTATGCTGTCAATCGATGGTCTGGGGCTCATCGGTGCGCCGGGAAATGCCAATTCGCGCGTAAAAGATTTAGTAAATTCAAGGAACGGTCACGTATCTGATAAAAAAGTCCTCGATGCTTTCTTCGAGTTCTACGGAATTGCAGGCAATAGAGGAATAAGTCACGTAATTTCTGACAAGGACGGGGTACTGATATCGGAAGGTGACAGAAGCAGGGGCGGTGAATTCGCAAAGCTCGCCTCGGTGATGGGTAACAGAAACCCTTTCGTTTCGGTGCTCACGGGGTCGGCGTACGAACAGAACTCGGATTTCGCGCTTGCATATGGATTGACCAAAGATATTGACAACCCGACAGTAAGAAAGTTCCCTTATCTTATTCTTGCCGAGAACGGCGGAGTCCACGTCAATATACTTACGGGTGAGACTCACCTGCCTGCGCTCAATGCGTATGAAGTTGGCGTCTTGAAAGGTCGTTATGAACAGGCAGTGAAGAGAGAAGTAGAAAAATTTATGAGATCTTTCAATTTCAAATGGAGCCTTGACCACAACGACCAGCGCGGCAGAGTTTACTGCCCCGACAAGAGAAGCATGGTAACTGTAAACATTCCAAGAGAATATCACAACGGCAAAAAATTCCGCGATTCTGAAGATGCGACACGTTTCAGGAGCGGCGTATACGCGATAATGCTGGAAACTGCGCAAAAACTGGGCATGGTCTACAGGGAACTTTGATTCTTTTTAAAGTCTCTCTTTATTCTAGTTTCATGAAGTGTTTAGTAACAGGCGGCGCGGGGTTTATTGGCTCTCATCTTACAGCTGCCCTGCTTCAGCAGGGCCATGAAGTAGTCGTGCTTGACAATTTCTCTACGGGCAAAAAGGAAAATCTGCCCAAGGGAGTCAAGATAATTGAAGGTGACATAAAAGACGATAATGATGTTTCGCGTGCTATTTCTGGGTGCAAGGTTGTATTTCATTTAGCTGCCATAATAGAAGCAAGGTCCACGGATGAAGACGCCGTGTTCAACAATAATTTTCTCGGATCGCGTGTAGTATTTGATGCTGCTAAACAAGCTGGCGTCAAGATAATTTTCGCTTCGTCTACAGCCGTTTACGGCGAGACAAAAAACTCTTCTGAGGAAAGCGAGTGCCACCCGATAAGCCTTTACGGAAAGAGCAAACTGAAGGCCGAGAAAATCTGCCCTGAGGAGTCTTTTATCGTCCGTTTGTTCAACGTCTATGGGCCGGGTGGTCACAGTGTTGTGAACAAATTTGTAAAATTGATTCCAAGTTACAAAGAGGTAACTGTCTACGGACACGGAAACCAGACGAGGGATTATATTTATGTTGATGATGTGGTGAATGCGTTGCTTCTTGGTATCGAGAACAGTGGCACATACAACGTTGGCACTGGCAAAGACGTTTCAGTCATAGAGCTGATTAATATGATAAGTGAAATGACCCGCAGCAAGGCCGACATAGTTTTTACAGAGCCAGTTCCTGGAGAGATAGTCAGAAGCAAGGCAGTAATAGAAAAAATAAAATCAATATGGCTGCCGCATACGACGCTTGACGAAGGAGTTCACAAACTGCTCGATCTGTACGGATTCGATTTCTCCGTCCTGAATAAGCTGCCTAAATAAGTTGACAGTCTCTAACCTTTGTTGCTGATGGCGGGACCGCACAGGTTGTACAAAGCTGTAAGACAGGCCTTCCCCGTCCAGAATGTCGTAAGGCCGTTAGGTCCGCATCCGCTGCCGCATTCATCGAACACGCAAGCGTCGCTGGAGACTTCCCACATTGGTATGCAAACTGTAGGACATCTTAGTTCAGGAGCTGCAGTCGTGGTCTGCGAGGTTAAAGAAAACAGAACAACCGCGGCCACTAAAACAAGTATTGAATAAAATATAGCGTTTTTCATACTTCTTGTTGTATGCTAATTTATATTAACTTAACGTTAGGCAAAAAACTATGAAGGAAACTGCGGCGGCTCAGGCGGAAATGGCGGCGTCTCAAGGTTTTCCCCAGTACCTGGCGCATTCGGAGCATCCGGCAGTGCAGGTGGTTGTTCGCCCTGCGTAAGAGCTTCAGGCAGCAGCTGGTAATTATTCAGGACGAAATAAAACGCGACAATCAGCAGCAGGGCGACAAGTATTATCAGATAATTCCTCATTTTTGGTTTTTCGCTATAAGTTTTCCTGATCTGTTCAGTATCCATTGCATCACTTTCTTGTAACGGCCGCAGCCAACGGCAGTGGTGGAGGTAAGCCGCCGTCGGGTGTCAGCGTACACGCGCTTCCGGCTCTAATAATATAGCCTTTTCCTGGTTCCATGTTTATTGCTATTTCGTATCTTCTTGTGTCAGAATTGTACCAGTATGGGCCAGCAGTAACACTACAGTCATTTGTAATCTCTGAAAATGCAATGGATTCGAACTGGCTTCCTACAATATTCCATCCCTTGCTAATATCTATAGGATAATCAACAAGTGTTACTTTTTGTGTGTACGAAGCACTAGCTGTGCACGAATCAGCAGTTTTTATCCAATATCCGCGTCCTGGTTTGATCGTTGCAGTTCTCTGGAATCTCTGGCTTTCCGAATTAAATTCCCAGAGAACGCTCGTGAACTTGCAGTCTGTACCCAAGCTTAGGTAGTTTTTCTCTGATAGTATCACAGGCACGGAGAAAAGATTCCATCCCTTTTTCAGCTCAAGCGTGAATTTATTTTCTGCATGAGGAATATAAGCTATTTCGAATCCTGCTTTTTTATTTTCAATACCGAGAAGCCTTAACCTGACATTCTCTACATCTACCATATCGCCCTCGTACATAGTATACTTCATTGATGACGCCGGCGGCCCCAGACATCTCGGATCTGCGTTTGGCCCGCAACCGCCCGGAGTGCTTATCACAACAGTTACATATTTTCTGGTTGTTGGGATCGTCTGCTGTGGGGTCTGCTGCTTAATTACCGCCGCAGGCTTTGCAGTCCGTTGCACAGCTGTCTCTACAGGTTTACCTGTAACGGGCACAGCTTCAGAGATTGTCACAGTGGGAACGACTGTTTCTACTCCAATATCACAATTGTAGCCCTGTCGACAGTCAACGATATTATAGAGATTTATTGTCATACCATTGTCTGCCCTTGCTGTTTGTCCTTGCAAGAGTGAGAAAGACGACGGTATTTTCACGTTTATCGTCCCGCTTTCTTTCACAGTTATTGTGACCGTGTTGGAAAATGCGTTGCTGTTTGACACCTTCGCATAGTAGGTTCCGGGTCTTTCGTAAACATGCGTCGCGTACTTTACCTGTTGGGTAACGCCCTCGCACTCTTCCTTTGTTTTGAATGTCGTCACGCCGTCCGGTCCGCAACCGCTTCCACACTCTGTGTACTCACAGACCGGGTTGCACGGAGCCACAAGACATTGCACCTGCACCCTTTTCCACATCGGTATACAAACAGCCGGACAGGCCACGCCTGTTGTTCCGGTTGTAGGTTTACCTGTAACCTCCTGGGCTATTCCACTGAGCACAGGACACGCCTCCTTTTGACCTGACCCGTCGCCGAAATCCCATGTAATGCCACACGTCGAATGTGACAGTTCTGCCTTGAAATTAACCGTAAGCGGGGCTGTGCCACTTTCCGGGCTCGCATAAAGTTTTATGAGTCTATTAATGTTTCCACAGTCAGACGGGCACGTGCCTAGTTTGCACGGCATCGCCGGGCACGGTTGTGTTGTACAAACAGGGCAGATAGTTGCTTCGCCTGCTTCGCACACACCGTTGCCGCAGACAGATGTTGTCTGCACGCATGAAATATTCAAATAAAATCCGTCGTTTGCCGCGTTCACCGTGCTGTTCCATACGGCGACATTCGTCCCTATTCCGGGCCACACTTCATCCTGTCCGGGATTTCCCTGGACAGATATTCCGTCGCCCTGTTGTTCAAGCTTGTTGTTCCTGTAAGGAGATGTAAGTGCAAAGCTTCTGTCATTGCTGAGCTGGGTAACAACAGCGTTTTTTAGGGTTATTTGCGCTGAAAGTATTTCCCTGTCAGTTGGCAGTATGCTGCCGTAAAGCAAAAACCTGATCCTGCCGTTGAGTCGTTGCAGCGATATTCCGGGGGCGTTTTCAAGTCTGCCTGAGTCTGTTATGAATAAGCCGTTCTGTGAGAGAGGTATTGGCTGATCTTCGTTATATTGAACACCGTCAGGTCCTACAAAAATCTTTTTCTGCAAATTCCCGTTTCCTACGTTTTCAGCCTGCTTGAATTTTATCTGTTGGGTGGCATCGGCTCAGGTACAGGGCTGCTCTAGATCGGTAGAGAACACGTCTGAACTCCAGTCACGGCTAAATGTCGTATGCCGTGTTCTGCTTGAAATAATATTGGGGGG
>CAYITT010000072.1:0-4770 GCA_964366275.1 uncultured archaeon | reverse complement strand
ATGACAAGTTCAGCGCTTTCTTCGTGGGCCATTGAGTATGCAATGCACGAGAACAGGTCGTCCGGCTTGTTTAGTTCTCTTAATTCCGGCGGCTTAGCGAATTTCTGGATCTTATCCACTTTAACAATGTTGTCAATGTTGCAGTTGTACGCCATGAATATTTTATCGAGCTTCTTTATCCTGGAAAGTGTGTCATTCAATTCGTGCCGGTCCATAGTCCTATATGATTAAACCGACCATAAATATCTTGGTGAAAGAGGTTAATAATGGAAATCAGAATAGCTAACGAACATGACGCAGCTGACATTGCGGATATAATCAAACGCCATGCCCAGGAAGATTACATGGGTTACGCGACGTTCGAAGAGAAATACATAAGGGACAAGATGAAGCGTGACTATTTTGTTGTTGCAGACGAAGATGGAATAATCGGCTGCGTAAGACTTTCGATAGTCGATATTGACCTGGCAGAAATCAGGACTATGTGTGTTGACGAAACTTATAGAAAAAATGGCATAGCTACCCAGCTAATGAATGAGACTATGAAAATCTCAAAAGCCAAAAAAATAAGAAAACTTATAACCAGAACCAAGGCTGATAATAAAATTGCGATAAACTTTTTCAAGAAATTCAATTTCGTGGAGGAAGGATATTTTCGTGAGCATTATAGAAAGGGAATAGACGTAATACAGTTTTCGCTGTTCATATAGTTCTCCAATGTGAATAGCAATTTTATAAATTGGGAACTATAAACGAAACAATGTATTGTTTCGTATTCTAGACTTCTGTTTTCTTCTGAATGTTTTCCATTATCTTCTGTTTGCCGCGCAGGCGTCTTATGGACTCGACTATCTCTAAAAATCCTACAATAATTATAACGTAACCAACGGCCTGAAAAAAAGGTTCTTTTAGTACGTTGACTATAACAGCACCGACGCCTATGAACGTAAGGGCAGTACGCATGAAAGATAGTATTGTCCGCTCTTTTGACAGAAGAACCTGTTCTTCCTGGATAAGAAGCATCTTTGAACCGCGTCTGGCGCGCCTTTTCCGCAATTTCTTCATAATAATTCTATATTGTAGTTTTGATATTTAAGCATAACAACCTGAATTGATAGTATGTCAGAGGAACTCGGGGTTACAACAAAACGAACAGAAGACTTTAGCAAGTGGTACCTGGAAGTCGTCCGGAAGGGAAATTTCATCGATCAGAGGAGCCCGATAAAGGGGTTTGATGTAATCCTACCGTGGGGCTATTCCGTCTGGGAATCAATACAGCAAAAATTCGACAGGATGATCAAGGATTACGGCGTAAAGAATACTTATTTTCCGCTATTGATACCGGAAAGGCTGTTGAAAAAAGAGGAGAAGCATCTGGAGGGGTTCAAAGCCGAGACGCTTATGGTCACGGAAGCCGGAGGCGTGAAGCTGGAAGAGAAATATGCCATCAGGCCTACGTCAGAAACTATAATGTACTATATGTTTAACCTTTGGATACGTTCTTACAAAGATCTGCCGCTGAAGATAAACCAGTGGTGCAACATCGTGAGGTGGGACACAAAGATAACCAAACCGTTTTTACGCGGACGGGAATTTCTCTGGCAGGAAGGGCATACGGCACATGTTGATCGTGAGGATGCAGAAAAACTGATAGAGCATGTTATTCACATGTACTATGAGATACACAAGCTAATGGCAGTTACGCCGCTAATACTTGTCCGCCCGAAATCGGACACGTTTGCAGGCGCGGAATATACTGTAGTAATGGATGTGCTGCTGCAGGACGGAAAAGTCTCACAGGGTCCTGACTGCCACCTGCTTGGGCAGCACTTCTCGAAGCCATTTGACATAACTTTTCTGGATAAAGACGGTAAGAAAAAATACGTCTGGCAGACTTCATGGGGCCTGAGCACCAGACAGATAGGAATACTGATACTTCACCATGGAGACGACAAGGGGGCAGTACTTCCTCCGGAAATGAGTCCGATTCAAGTTGTAATTGTACCGATACTTTTCAAGGGACAGGAACCCAAAGTTCTGGAAAAAGCAAGGGAAGTGGAAGGTCAACTGAAAGCATTAGGACTTAGAATATACCTGGATGACAGAGATTACTCGGCGGGATTCAAGTACAATGAATGGGAGCTTCGAGGCGTTCCATTAAGAATAGAGATAGGGCCAAGGGATATTGAAGCAGGAGAGCTCACGGCTGTTTACAGGACGGGCGGGAAGAAAAAGTTCGTGAGCCCCGGAGAAGTTATAGACATGCTCGAAGAGATACAAAAAGCGATGGCAGTAAAATCGGAGAGGTTTCTGCTTGACAACATAAAGAATGTCAATAATATGCACGAACTGAAAGAAGCATCCAAGAAGGGTGGATTCTTCCGCGGGAACTGGTGCGGCTCCGGCGAATGCGAAGCATTCATCAAGTCGGACAGCGGCGGGGCTGAAATACGCGGAACGCTTTACAAGAAAAACGAGGAGCCGTTTGCAAACTGTTTACATTGCGGGAAAGAAGCAAGACATGTAGTGTATATAGCAAAGGCGTATTGAAATGAAAAGAAAAGTAGAAACTAACGAGGCTCCAAAGGCTACTGGTCCATTCTCTCAGGCTATAGTAAGCGGAAATATGATTTTTACATCAGGACAAATTTACTTACATAATGGCAAGCTTCTGGAAGGCTCAATAGAAGAGCAAACCCATCAAGTGATGAAGAACCTGAAGGCTATTCTGGAAACTGCAGGTGTTTCTTTCAAAGACGTGGTTAAAACAACAATATACGTAACTGACATGTCTCTTTATGGCAGGATCAATGAAGTCTACGGCAGCTATTTTTCAGATCCTTTTCCGGCGCGGGAAACAGTGTGCGTAAAAGAACTGCCGCTCGGCGCAAAACTGGAAATAAGCATGGTAGC
Source organism: uncultured archaeon (assembly GCA_964366275.1). GTDB lineage: Archaea > Aenigmatarchaeota > Aenigmatarchaeia > GW2011-AR5 > GW2011-AR5 > GW2011-AR5. Next base: position 1,857 of record CAYITT010000072.1, on the reverse strand, counting down.
TATCAAGTCTTAGTTAACAATATTCAGATCGGGATTTCCCTTGGCGTGGGCTTTTTTCTTGAACTGGCAGTTATCGTGAAAAGCTTCATGCATACAGTTACCGTGCCCGCTGCCGCCCGCGTAGCATTCCAGTTTAGTAGAAAGATAAGGACATTTTTTCATAAAGAGAGATGTTCTGGTAGTATAATATATTTTGTGTGATTGCAGAAAAAAGGTTTAAATAGATTATCACGTAGATGATAATTACTGCTTTTAAGGTGCTGAATTATGGAACAAGTAGAAAAATTGAAAACTGGGACAACAACAGTAGGTATAGTCTGCAAAGACTGTGTTATTCTAGGCGCAGAGAGCAAGTCCACGATGGGCTGGCTGGTTGCAGGCAAAGACGTGCAGAAAGTACACCAGATAGACGATAAGGTCGCGCTGACAATATCAGGCGGCGTAGGTGATGCACAGGCACTGATTCGTATAGTTCGCGCTGAGATCAATATTTACAAGCTTACAAGAAACACTGAAATATCAGTAAAGGCGATTGCTACACTGCTTTCAAACATACTTTCGCAGTCAAGATGGTACCCATACATATTCATGCCGATAATCGGCGGTGTAGACAAAGAAGGATTGCACATTCTTAGCATAGATCCGGCAGGCGGGGCTGAAGAGGACAAATTCACTTCAACGGGTTCCGGCTCGCCTATGGCGTATGGCGTGCTTGAAGAGAGTTTCAGGGAAGGCATGACAAGAGAAGAAGGGATAAAACTTGCTGTTAGAGCAATAAGAGCTGCGCGGGAAAGAGACGTCTTCTCTGGCGGGAAGAAAATAACAGTGGCGGTTATAGATAGAAACGGTATAGAGTGGATAAAAGAAGAGAGAACAGCCGAACTTGCCAAGTAAAACTTAGAAAACCAGGAGTTGCGAAGCAACTTCATTCGGTTGCAAAGTTTTATCAAAAAAGCATTATATTTATGTTTCTTCTGAACTGTTTTGGTGTTTAGATGGTAATAGAATCAATATTAGAAGAACTTCCAAAAAACGCGGAGATAACTGAGGCCCTCTACGAGGGCAGCGAGGTAATTCTTTACACGGAAAGCAAGGAATTCTTCAAGAACTCGACTGACTTGATAAAAAAAATAGTCAATAAAGTCAAGAAAAGGATAGAGGTACGAGCGGACCCGTCCATCGTTCTCAATGAAGAGAAGACCCTGGAGATCGTGAAGGAGCTAATACCCAAAGACGCCGGCGTAAAGGATGTTTACTTCGAGCCGGAATTCGCCAAGATTGTCATCCATGCAGAGAAACCGGGCCTTGTAATCGGCAAGAGCGGCGAGACACTTATTGCAATAAAAGAGAAAACTTTCTGGACGCCTGACATCAAGAGAGCGCCGGTAATCGATTCTGAGCTCATAAAATCTATTCGTAAGATGCTGCACAAGGAAGTTGACTACAGAAAAAAATTTCTTCACAAGCTCGGCGAGAAAATTTATTCCGAAGGCAAAGAAGTCGAGTGGATAAGAATGACGGCGCTCGGCGCGTTTCGTGAAGTTGGCCGTTCATGTATTTTGCTTCATACACCGCAGACAAGGATACTTTTAGACTGCGGCATGGCGACAAGCCTGACCATAAACAAACCTTACCCGTACATAGATGCGGCCGAATTCAACATCCAGACTTTGGATGCTGTTGTCCTCTCACATTCGCATCTTGACCACTGCGGCATGGTGCCTTATCTCTATGAATACGGATTCCGCGGGCCCCTATACCTCACATCGCCAAGCAGGGATATCGCTGCGTTGCTCGCTTTAGACTATCTTCAGATATGTCAAAGCTAACTTCTTTAATAAAAGACCTTGAGAAAAA
>CAYITT010000071.1:0-4793 GCA_964366275.1 uncultured archaeon | reverse complement strand
AAGGTTAATATTAAGGGACAATTAGGAAGAGGCAAGGGATTCAAGATTTTTGAGAGCGTGCAGGTACGCATGGCGTGATGCACAGACAGATCTTGAGCTCAGCTGGAAAGACATGAGATTTGGCCACAGATATGAAGAAACCGTTGGAAAATATGTAACCGGATCTTTTGTCAAGCCGTTTTATTTCATCCCGAATTTTTTTGTAGACTTGATAAAAGATAAGCCTGTTTATGAGAGAAATCTCGACAAATAAATCAGGTTAAATACTTTACTTTACAAATTCTCAGTGATACTAGCAGTCTTCCAATATTACACACGGTTTTTACCTGGAGGATAGCGCAAGTACAGGTGTTTGAATGGTTACAGTGGATGAGGCGATAATCGCCAAGTACGAGAAGGACGGAAAGCATTTCGAGATTCTGGTCGATGCTGATCTAGCATATGATTTAAAAGAAGGTAAGATTGTTTCTCTTTCAAGAATGTTAGCTGTAAATGAAGTTTTCAAGGACGCCAAAAAAGCGGACAGGGCCGTGCCTAGCGAAGTGCACAAAGCATTTGGCACGAGTGATATTGAAAAGATAGCTGAGCAAATGGTCAAGCACGGGGACATACAGCTGACCACGGATTTTCGTCGCAGAAAGATAGAGGAAAAAAGGAAGCAAATTTCTTCGTTCATATCCAAAAATGCGATAAACCCGCAGACGAAACTGCCGCACCCGCAGGAGCGTATTTTAGCGGCAATGGAGCAGGCGCGCGTGAACATAGACCCGTTCAAGTCAGCAGAGCACCAGGTCGAGGAAGTTATTAAGGCAATCAAGGCAGTTATTCCGATTTCTGTCGAACAGGTGGTTTTGTATATAGAAATTCCTGCCCAGTACAGCAACAGGGCTTATGGGGTGCTCAAAGAGTTAGGCATGGAACAGGACAAATGGCTTACCGACGGGCGTTTGGTTGCCAAAATCACTATACCCGCTGGTATGAAGGAAGCAGTTTTTCGCAGGATAGGCAACGCCACAGACGGAACTGCAAAGATAGAGGAGGCCAAAGCATGATCGGTTATGCAGGCGAAAGAAAAGATGTAAGACGAATGGCAATACCTCTCAATGGAAGGTGGTACTTAATGGAAGAACGAAACGAGACAGACGGAATTAGACGAGAAGTTTATCTTGATTCTATGTTTACTGCTAACCTGGGTCTTGAAGAAGTGCCGGTCGACAGTAAAAAAGCCGTACAAATCGTACGAAGACTTGAGCAGATACCGCGCGATTATCCTGTGGCTGACCACAGGATTTCGGAAGAAGGTGCATGGGCACTGCACGAAGTTTTTTTGCAGGCTGAACGGCTGTTTGAGAATTATTTTAGACAGCAGGAAGCAAGAAGGAATCATAATTAAAAAAATGGAGTTGATATGATGGATAGAAAATTTGTTATACCGGGCGACTTCCTTGGGGACGGCCGCGCCGGACAGGGGGCTTACGAGGAGGAAAACAAAGTTTTCTCTGCCTGTGTAGGTCTTGGAGAAGAAAAGAACGGTTTGCATTTTGTCATACCGTTGAGCGGAATATACAACCCGAAGAGGGGGGACGGAGTTATTGGCAAGATAACCGAAGTGACGTTCAATAAATGGATACTTGACATAAATTCGCCTTACGAGGCTGTGCTTGGTCTGGCCGATGCCACTGACGAGTTCATAGATCTCACGAAGACAGACATGACGAAATACTTTAACTACAATGATCTTGTGTTCGCTGAGATTACCGCAGTGTCTCAGATAAAGAACGTGAACCTTTCCATGCGAGACAGGAAATGCAGGAAGCTTCGTGGCGGCAGACTGATCAAAGTCACGCCTGCAAAAGTGCCGCGTATAATCGGCAAAGCCGGTTCCATGGTCGAAATGATCAAGGAAATGACAAACACGCAGATAGTTGTTGGGCAAAATGGCATTGTCTGGGTCAAGGGAGATCATGAAGACATCGCGATGGATGTAATTTCTACAATCGAGCGTAAATCTCATGTGCACGGACTTACGGACCAGATAAAGGTGCTGCTCGAGGAAAGGATGAAAGATATCCCTAAGACTTGGCTAAACAATAGGCAGGAAAACGAAAACGAATCCACGGAAGAGTTTTCTATGGACGGAGATGAGAAAAATGAGTGAACTTATTAAAAATGGCATAAGACATGACGGACGTAAGTTAGATGAGCTGCGCCCGATGCATGCTGCTGTCGGAGTTCTGAAAAACGCCGAAGGATCTGCAATGTTCAGGCTTGGAAATACTATTGCAGTTGCGGGCGTGTACGGACCGCGTAGATGCTTTCCAAAGCATCAGGAAGACTCGGAACGTGCAATACTAAGGACAAAGTACAATATGGCGCCTTTCGCGACGAGCGAGCGAAACAGGCCTGGAACAAACAGAAGAAGCACGGAAATATCCCTGGTAACAAGACAGGCAATACTGCCGCTGTTGTTCCTAAATGAATTTCCTAAAACCGCAATAGATGTGCATATAGAGGTTCTGCAGGCCGATGCATCCACGAGATGCTGCGGGATAAACGCAGCCGTGCTTGCTCTGGCTGATGCAGGGTTGCCGATGAGAGATCTGGTTGCCAGTTGCTCCGCAGGTAAAGTTGGTGAATATACCGTGCTGGACGTTGCCGGAAAAGAGGACACGGAAGGTGAGCTGGATTTACCGGTTGCCTACTACCCGAAGAAGAAGCAAATAACGCTCCTTCAGATGGACGGGATAACCGACAGTAAGGAAGTAAAAGAAATAATAAAGCTTGCAATTCACGGATGTGAAAAAATAAGCGAAGTGCAGAAGCAGGCGCTAAGAAATAAATACAAAACGGCGGAGAGTGAATAAAATGATAGAAATAGATCCTTTACTCGTCAAGCAGGTCGTTGAAAGGGGCAAGAGAATAGACGGCAGGCCTATGGACAAGTATAGAGACATAACAATCGAAATAAACTACGTGAAATCAGCAGAGGGCTCTGCTCGCGTAAAAATGGGCGACACGGAAGTCGTCTGCGGAGTAAAAGTAGAACCGGGCACGCCTTTTTCCGATACACCTGACGAGGGCGTACTGATGGTAGGTGCGGAATTCGTGCCGCTGGCGTCACCACACTTCGAATCAGGGCCGCCTTCTGAAGATGCTGTAGAAGTATCACGAGTAGTCGATCGTGCAATAAGAGAATCGAAAGTCGTGGACTTCAAGAAGCTCTGCATAAAAGAAGGGGAAAAAGTCTGGATGGTCTTTGTTGACATAGACGTTATGGATAACGGAGGCAACCTTATAGATGCCTGTTCTCTGGCAGCTTTGGCTGCGCTACTACACGCAAAAGTGCCTAAGCTCGATGACAACGGAAAAGTTATCCCTGGCGAGTATGCGCATGCTTTGCCAATACACGGCAAGCCGTTATGCACGACATTCGTGAAAATCGGCGACCAGATACTGGTAGATCCGTCGCTTCCGGAGGATCAGGCAATGGAAGCAAGACTTACGGTGGGCACGTTTGAAAAAGACGGCAAAATCCATCTATGTTCGATGCAAAAGGGCGGATCTTCAGGGTTCAGCTTCGAGGAATTGGAAAAAATGATCCATCTGGCAGAAGAAAAGGGAAAGGAACTCAGAAGACATCTTGAGTAATAGCCCCTCTTTTTTCTTATTTTTTTCCTTTTAATTGTTTTCTAATATCATTTTCTGATGTCAACTCTGAAAGAGGATATGAACAGGATTTTTGAAGGAAGCCCGAATAGTATCATAGGTAGTTTTAATGATTGCTATATTGTAGGCTTTGGCAAGGGAGACGATATCGCACCTCTGATTTATATAAATCCCAAAAAGAAAACAGCTGATTTGACACTTTTTGCAGGTCACGGGTGGCGCATGCAAAGACTTTTCGATTATCTGAAAGAAAACAATTTTTCTATCAGAGAGTATATCAGTTCACAATAATTACGGGAAAAAATAATACCCCATGACTATTCCTAGTATTATTCCCACCAGCAGATCTTTCCAGTCATGCCGCTTGAAATGAATACGTGACAGCAAAACTGCTACGGTAAGCAAAACAAGTACAGTGAGCAATACCGGAGCCAGCGAGTAAATAGCAAAAGAAATCATTACTGCCCTGGCTGCATGGATGCTTGGGAAGGATGAGTTGTCGATTCTTTCGTATAACGTGGTATATTTTTTTCTTGGCTGTCCCGGGCGCGGCTTGAAGTAAGCAAGCCGCACTGCTGCGACTATCATTGTTATAGCAATCAGGGAAATTATCAGGTCAACTGCGAAACCATATAATTCCAGAAATATCGCGCATAGTACGGCTATGCCGTAGAAAGGGAAGCCGCCGTAGCTGCTCAGATCTTTGAGAACAACAGAATAAACTTCTTTTATTGTTTTGGTTAATGCGAGTTTCATTCTATTACTTCTTTTTATCAAATTAAAAGGTGTGTGCCTGAATTACTTGTACTTGAAAGACTGAAGTCTTTCTGTACCGTAAATCGCTAGCGATTTACTTGTACTCTCGCCACGTGTGCTTGCACTTGGTGCACTTGAAAAACTGTGTCGGAGGTTCGTCAGCGCTTCTTGTCTGAATCAGCCAGTAATAAGCCTTGTCATTCCCGCACTTTTTACACTCTTTTTTCATATCCGGAAGGTCAGGAGCGTTGTTTTCTATTACAACAGTTTCGGTTTTCTTAGCTTTGGCATTTTTTATTTTTAAGTCTACCTTGGAGTTTGATTTCTTTCCACAGCTGTAGTAGGAATAAATAGTTTCTTATTGGAATGTT
>CAYITT010000070.1:0-4814 GCA_964366275.1 uncultured archaeon | reverse complement strand
GGTACAATTCACGAACCAGACTGCAAGCACGCAGCAATTTTTCCGTCAGGACGAAGAGAAAAAGATATTTTTCAAGATGATTGCAAACAGGGAGGGATTTAATGACTTAGTCGTCTCGGTCGCCGGCAACTCGCTTGCGTCGGAAACCATACCGATCCATACACCGGAAAGACAATTATCGGTTATAGATTCTATAATCGGGTTTTTCTCCTCGTTACTCAACTTCTTAAGAATTGGATAGGTAATCTAATTATATGCTAATAACGATATCAGGCACGCCCGGAACCGGAAAGACAACAATAGCAAAGCTTGTTGCCGGGAAACTCAACGCCCAGCTTATTGATACAGATTTCCTGCTGAAGGAATATAAGATAAAAACAACGCAAGACAAGAAAAGAAATACAAAAATAATCGACACCGATAAGCTCTCGCGTGCGGCACTGGCCGAAGCGAAGAAACACCAGACAACAATCTTCGAGGGCCACCTGTCTCATTATGCCCCTGCCGACATAACAATAGTCCTTCGCACAGAACCGAAAGAGCTGGAAAAACGACTGAAGAAGAGAGACTGGAACAAGGAAAAGATCAGGGAGAATATAGAAGCGGAGGCGATAGATGCCATAACTGTTGAATGCATCAGGCGGAAAAATGTCATTGAATTAGACACAACAGATGAGTTCCCGGAAATAATCGCAACAATGATAGTAAGGGCAATCAACGACATCAAGGTAAGGGATCATTACGCGCCAGGGCGCATAGACTGGTCTGAAAAATACGTGATCTATCTAAAAAACAGGCGCTAGCTGCCATTTTCTTTAAATTACCAGATTTCCACTTAATCTTAGATGTTCAAAAAATATGGGCTGCTTGGAATTTTTCTCGTAATATTTGCAGAAATAAATTTCTTTTTGCGCGTAGAACCTTACATTTACTACGGCTTCGTGCTTGCGTGGTTCGGGTATATTCTGACTCTTGATGCTCTTGTTTACAAACTCAAAGGAAACTCGCTGATAAGCAGAAATTTCAAACAATTTTTGCTGATGTTCATACTATCGGCAATATTCTGGTGGATATTCGAACTCATCAACATACCTCTGCAAAACTGGAGATACGTAGGACTGGAGTACTTCGGCGAGCTGACGCCATTGATAAAAACAATCTCATTTGCAACAGTATTGCCTGCTTTCTTTGAGACCGTAGACCTGCTTAAAAGTATCCATGTTTTTGACAAGATAACTTTGAAAAAGAGAAAGATAGGGAAAAACATGATTTTAGGAATGATTGCCCTTGGTGTCTTATGCTTCATCTCGCCGCTTGTACTTCCACGTTATACGTTTCCGCTTGTATGGCTCAGCTTTTTCCTTATCTTAGACCCGATAAACTACATGCATTCCCGTCCAAGCATTTTGGGCCACATTAAAAATGGAAATGCTTCGGTTATTCTTGGACTGTTGTTAGCCGGTATAATACTTGGTTTCTTCTGGGAATTCTGGAATTACTGGGCTGCCGTAAAATGGGTCTATGATATACCATTTCTTGGTTTTTTCAAAATATTCGAAATGCCGATATTAGGCTATCTTGGCTACTTCCCATTTGCATTCGAGCTTTATGCAATGTACTGGTTTTCAAGAAGTTTGATCTCAAAGAACTAGTTCTTCCACTGCACCATTCTGCCGATCTTCACTTCTATAGGGTCGGGTTTTCTGAAATTGGCTATCTGTTTTCTGTTTACTATAGGAAAATGCGGAACTTTGTCAAGGTATCTTGGTATGTACCAGACATTTTCAGTTGAAGTCATCCAGCCGCGGTCGTCAAATAGCGACAAATCAACCGGCAGCGAGTAGGATCGTAAACTTTTACGCCCGGTGTCATTATCGAAATATTCATGGAAATAGGACATGACAAGCTCGCGTATCGATTTGTAAACAGGCTCGCGATACCTCAAAACTCCATGGTTCGTCTTCGATATGGAACCCCAGAACCCTTCTTCCCTGAAGACTGTAATAACATGATCGCTGTCAAATCTTGCCGCTGTCATATCGACCACGAGCGGCCTGTGGCCGTGTATGCGAAGAGCCATGGCCGCGAAAAGCGCGCCCTCTATGCAATGAGCACGCTGCTCGCGCAAAACGCGCTGCGGCGATAAACACGTGTCAACGCCGTCTTCTTCCATGTTTATCGGTATTGATTCGAGAAAATCCTGTATTTTTTTAGGCGTGTCAAGACTCCCGAGCAGGTTTATTTCTTCTTCATCGAAGCCAAACATATTTTTAATTCACGAATGCGGTATAAATATTTTGCGTGCCTCAATAGATGTGATAATAATGAGTCTGATGAAATTAAGATTCGCGATGCTTTTCACTTTTGTGGTGTTATTCGGCACGCTGCTCGCTTTGAGCGGTGTAGTTGTCTGGCTGATCGCGCCTGACATGTACGCAACATCGGCAATCGGGCTTGTCTTATTTTTGGTGGGGCTCGCAGTAATCATAACGCTGATACAATTTGCTGTCGCGCCCTACGTAATCCGGGCTTTCACCAACATGAAAGAGCTGGATGAAAAAGAATACAAATGGATACATGACATGGCGGATGAAATTGTCAAGAAGGCCGGAATGAAGAAGAAACCTAAACTCTATCTTGTTAATGACGGCACGCCGAATGCTTTTGCATTTGGCTGGGGCAAGAACCATGCGTTCATTGCGCTGCATACAGGCTTAGTTGAAATGCTCAATAAGGATGAGATAAAGGCAGTGCTCGCGCATGAGATAGGCCACGTAAAACACAACGATATGGTTGTGATTACAATAGCGTCCATGGTCCCGATTCTGGTCTATTATTTCATAATTGCAATCGGATCTATCGTAGCAAGACAACGAGACGAGGACAGCGGCCTTTCGGGCATAATGATTTTCATCGGAGCTTACATAGCCCAGTTCTTCACGTATCTTATCGTTCTTTATTTGTCAAGAACCCGCGAGCTTTATGCAGACACCTTTAGTGCCGCAGCTACAAACCCGAAAGATATGCGGACTGCATTGGCAAAAATATCCTACGGATTCCCGCTTCTATCTGCCGGAAAGGTAAAGCGATACGAAAAGACCAGGGCATTTTTCATAGCCGACCCGATAGCCGCGGTTAACGAGAGAGGACAGAGAGAAAGGGAGCTTTCAAAAGATCTTGATAAGTCTGTAAGGAAACGAGAGAGAGAAGGCAGCCACATTGATACGGCGAAAGAGATCGAAGATGCTATGAAATGGGAAAGAGAGCGCGGAGCGGCGAAAATCCTTAACATCTTCTCAACACACCCTCTAACCTACAAGAGAATAGATAATCTCTACGAAATAGAAAAAGAAGGCAAAAAAGACCCGAAGGATATGTAGATAATTCAACCCTTTTAAGCTTTACCATTAATATCTCAAGCTATGCCAGGAAAGAAACTGCCAGAGGCAATGGCTAACCGCGTGTTCACAAACATGTTTATCTGCATGAACTGCAACGGTAGAGTCCGCGCTAACCCTTCTAAAGTAGCTGTTGGCAGGATAAAATGCAGAAATTGCGGCAAAGCCAAACTTAGGTTAAAAGCCAAGGAAAAACGCGGCCAGAAGGCTTAAGCGGTTACGTTGTGAGAACCCCTGCCGATATTTCTATGCCTATTCAGCTCTGATCTGGTTTATTGACTTATTTTCTTTTAAGTTCGCCTCTGCTTGCGAGATCAAGGAAAACCTCATCACCGAAAGTGACCTCTCTGAACTGCTGTCTGTTGAAATCCAGAAGATGATGGTATATATCACGGTAACAAAACTGCCGTATACCGACCTTTGACGGTTTTTTCGGCAGTATTTCCAAGAAGCGCATAAACGCCTGACTTCGAAAATCGTCCAATTCGAAACTCCTAGCTTTCCTAATTCTAAGTCCGAAGTAGACCTTCTTAGCTATTTGACCTAGAAAGTCTGCGTTGTGCTTATACAACGCCCCAACAGTATCCGGATCTTGTAACATCTTGCGCGTAATTCTGCCGCTGCGTGAATAGAAAAGTCCCGCTCTTTTCACGGCTTCCGGAAGCGTGCCAAAGTATTTTTGCGCTGCTGCTGCAAAATTCTTATTATTGCTTGCGCCAGTTACAATGCCGCTATCGAAGTTATCTCTAAGATATGACATTACCCCTTCTCCGCTATCCCAGTCTGTACGGTCCACATACCGGCTACTATCAACCCCTGCGTCATCAAGGAATTCACGCCATGAATCATATCTATACATGGCGGCACTGTAATATTTGCAGTGCCCTTCATCGTTTTGTATGTCGCCAGCTCGCAATGATACTCCAGATGCTTCCAATTCTTTTATTTTTCCTGCAAGTTCTTCCTTTGTGTAAGGTTTTCTATGAAGACGTATTTCGTCCGGATCTAGGCCTATCAAGGTGAGCACATCGTCCCAGCCGTTATCAAACCTTCTATTACCTTGGCGGTATAAGCGCCGCAAAGCTGTATTGCCCTGTAGCATTGCGGCCGCATTCAAATCTTGTCCCTGAAGATGCAGTTCTTTTGCCTGCCTTGTTATTTCGCCCTGAGTCAGCGAAAATGATTCATATGCCTCTGCCGGGTCCAAGCCTGCCGCCGTCAATGCAGCTTCCTAGCCGTCAGAATACCTAGTTGCCGCGTGATAAAGACCCGAATATGATCTGCTGACTAAACCAGGATTCAGCGACTCGCCTTTTTCATACAATTCCAGCAAGCGCGAATTAACCTTCTCGGCACTCCACCCTCTTTCGCGTTGGCGGAACGGCGTATAATCTATGCCGGCAGTTCTTACCGCCT
>CAYITT010000069.1:2963-4835 GCA_964366275.1 uncultured archaeon | reverse complement strand
AAGAATTTGAAAAAGAAATTTCGCTTTCATCGGCGTTGAATGAACTGTTATCTATACCAAGTTGTTTCAGGTCTGTGTATGTCCAGTTCTCTTCTCTTTCCTGCGGCAGTTGCATACTTACAAATTTGTCACTGGCATTCGCCTTTATTTCACTGAGCCATCTCGGCTCTTGTAGGATGCTCATATCAACCCACGCTGCCTTCCATCTCCATTTCGATGAGACGGTTGAATTCTACAGCATATTCCAGTGGTAGCTGCTTGGTAAAACATTCAAAGAATCCGCGGACAATAAGGCCTACAGCTTCCTGCTCGCTCAGTCCGCGGCTCATCAGGTAGAACAGCTGCTCTTCGCCGATCTTGCCTACCGATGCCTCATGGCCGATGCTGACCTTCTTTTCATTTATCTCCATGTACGGTACCGTATCCGAAGCGGATTTTTCGTCCAGCAATAGCGCATCGCATCTTACGTTCGATTTTACATTGGTGCATCCTTTGTTCACGCGTACCAGCCCGCGATATGTCGTGCGTCCGCCGTCCTTGCTTATTGACTTGCTGATTATTGTTGAAGTAGTATTTGGCGCCATGTGCACAGCTTTTGCTCCCGTGTCCTGTATCTGACTGTTTCCTGCAAAAGCAATAGACATCATGTCAGCTTTCGATCCCTCTCCAAGCAGATAAACGCTCGGAAATTTCATTGTTATTTTGCTGCCTATGTTTGCATCGAGCCATTCAACAACTGCATTTTCGTGTGCGAATGCCCTCTTTGTTACAAGATTGTAAACATTATCTGACCAGTTCTGTAAAGTTGTGTACCTTACGTGCGCCCCTTTCAATGCGACTACCTCTACAACAGCAGCGTGAAGGCTGTCTGTTGAATAAGAAGGCGCGGTACAATTATGAACAACTATACCATGACTTGTGTATGACTCATCACCTTCTACACTAAAATTATATACGTCAAGGTTTTCTACATCTTCTTTTACGATTGTTTTTATTGGTACAAATGCATAGTTTTCTGTTATTTTCGTATAAGAGACAAGTTTTTGTTCAAGTAAAAGGTTCCAAGATTCTATGGTGTTTGATGTATACCCAACGACATCAGAAAATTGTCTTAAATAGGAGCCGCCAACATACACAACAAATGATGTATTTCTAGGGGCTTTCTTTTTCCATACATTTATTGAGGCAAAAATATTCAGTCTAAGTAAGATATCTCTTGCTTGTTCGGCAAGAGTTTCTGAAATTGTATTAATTCTGAAAGATGTTTTTCTTCCCCAAGAATATTTCTTATTCGTGACGCTGCCATCTCCCCTCCAATAGCCTTTTACGAAGTCTGACTGTTTTTCTGGGGATTCTATCATAAACCATGATGGTAGTTTCTTGTTTTTTGCACCTTTGCCAAATTCCTGCTTGAAAAGTCTTGCGGCGAGCGTGCTGCAAAGAACCAAACTTATCCCATTTTTATATTCTGGATATTCCAGAGGTGCCTTGCCGAAGAACCTTTCTAATAGCGTCTTGACGTCTTCGATGTACTCCTTCTCATTTTTGTTGAAAGTGAATGTAAGATAATTATCTCCCATTACAGAGCCTTCTGCCATATAATAACCAACAAGTCTGAAGAAATCTTTATCAGTATCAATCTTGAAGTCTATTTCTTTTGCAGGATGTCTTCCTCTTCCTATCTTAACTGAGAAGAATCTGTTATCTTTAGAAATCACAGTTCTTTCTATTGGTATAGAAACATAGTCATCTTTCTCTAGTTGAGACGCCTCTATCCATTCAGGACCCCACTTTGTGTTCTTGTATTCTTTCTTAGTTTTCTTTACAGCAAGGACTGGGTGCCCGCCTGTTATCTTTATTGTTCTTCTTGAA
>CAYITT010000069.1:603-2953 GCA_964366275.1 uncultured archaeon | reverse complement strand
TATTTTAACGTAACTAGCGTACCAGAGTGTTTTCTTTGCTGCGTTTCGTAAACTCTTTTGTAGTCGCCAGTATGTGTAAGGACTATGTCGCCTTCTTTGATGTCTTCTATTTTTTTGATTCCATCTGCAGTTTTTATCGGCGCGCCTTCTGTAAAACATCCTTCTATGTAATGAACTTTGCTGTCTTCGTCTGCAATTATCAGCGTCCTTTCAAACTGGCCCAGATTCTTTGAGTTGATGCGAAAGTACGCCTGCAATGGTATTGGCACTTCAACGCCTTTCGGTACGTAGACAAAAGATCCGCCTGACCAGCAGGCGCTGTTAAGCGCAGCGAATTTATTGTCTTCTGCCGGTATGACTGTTGCGAAATACTTTTTGAATAACTCCGGGTGGTCTTTAAGCGCCTGGTCTGTCGAGCAGAAAATGACTCCCAGTTTCTCCAAATCTTCTCTGACCTTGCTGTAAACAACTTCGGAATCAAACTGTGCTTCCACTCCGGCAAGGAATTTCTTCTCCGCTTCCGGTATGCCCAGGCGGTCGAAAGTTTTTTTGATCTGCTCCGGAACGTCTTCCCATTTTTTTGCATTATTTTTTGATGCAGAGAGATAATACGTTATATTGTCAAAATTGATCGCGCTAAGATCAGGTCCCCATGCAGGCATTTTCTTTTTCTGAAAGATTTTCAACGCCTTCAGCCGGAACTGTGTCATCCATTCGGGCTCTTCCTTGATCATAGATATTTCTTTTACAGTATCTTCAGTAAGACCTTTCTTCGTCTTTCTGATTGTCTCTGTTGATACGTTAAATCCAAATTTTTCATCATAGTTCGAACGTATGTCTGCTAATTGGTCCATTAAGCATCATTCTCCTGTTCTGGCGTGATCCATGCATACCCTTCTTTTTCCAGTTTTGACACGAGTTCCCGGCTTCCTGATTTTTCTATTCTTCCGTTTACAACAATATGAACGAAGTCTGGTTTCACGAAGTCGAGTATTCTCTGGTAGTGAGTTATAAGCAGAACGCCGATGTTTTGTTCCCTTGCTATTTTGTTTATTACTTCAGCGACAGTTTTCAACGCATCTATATCTAAACCAGAGTCCGTCTCGTCCAGTATTGCTATCTTTGGTTTCAGCATAGCCATTTGCAGTATTTCAGCTCTTTTCTTTTCGCCACCCGAGAATCCGTCATTGAGGTATCTTGACGCGAAGGAGCTGTCTACATGCAGCATTTCCATATTTTCTTTCAGAGTTTCTCTGAACTCGGCTATCTGTTCTATTTTGTTTTTTGTGGACGGGTGTTGTGTTACAAGCCGCAAAAAATTATTGAGATGAACACCCGGCACTTCTATTGGGTACTGAAATGAGAGGAAAAGCCCAAGCTTTGCCCTTTCGTTTGTTTTCATTTTTGTTATGTCTTTTCCGTTGAAAAGTATCTCCCCTTTTGTTATGCTGTATTTTGGATGTCCCATTATAGCATAAGAAAGCGTGCTCTTTCCCGAGCCATTAGGCCCCATGAGCGCGTGGATTTCACCCTGTTTTACTGTGAGATTAATCCCTTTTAGTATTTCCTTGCCGTTGATTTCAACGTGCAGGTCTTTTATTTCAAGCGTGTTCATTTCTTGTCACCTATTTCTTAGAATGCAAAGCATTCTGGGATTTCGGAGACGCGTCTCCGATATTTACCAGATCCTGTTTATTATCATTTTTATGGGCATGATCGGGGCCGAGACATTTTTCACAGACAAAGCTCTGAAAAATTCCGAAGAATGTGCGCGAGAAGTCCATACATGTGTCGTTCATCACTTTCCGCCCTTCCTTTGTTATTTCGTAGTTTATTCTCCTGTCTTGGTCCTGATCCTTGCACTTGACAAGGCCTCTGTCTTCCAGCGAGCGCAACGCAGGATAGAGAGTTCCCTGCGTTATTTTCGTCTTTTTTATATTGCCGAGTATTTTCATCAGCTCGTAGCCATGCGTAGTCTTGTGGTTGAGTATCCACAATATCTGCATCTGCAGGAGTCCAACGTCTATTTCACTAAATTTGTGTTCTCCGAAAATCTCTTTATGGGTCGGAACTGTAGTCCTTGGATTATGTCGTACGTCAGACATAGGACTATGTATGTATACCAACATATTTAAGTGTTTTAGAGCGGATTTAGAATTTTACTTGGATCTGTAATTTCTTAATGCGCCTGTCAGTCTGTTGGATGTAATTACGTCCAGAAACGTGTTGCTGTAGAAGCGCCCGAAGTTATAAACGCGTCTGTTGCCGTCGCTACGGACGTAGTAAATATCTGTTGGCAGCCATTTGTAACTGTCATTCCCGTCGGGCACATTTCTTAGAAATATTTTCA
>CAYITT010000069.1:0-593 GCA_964366275.1 uncultured archaeon | reverse complement strand
ACCTCAGGCAAAAACCGCCTTGGGTGCGTGCAAATTCATAGGTTCTGTCATCCACATCTAATTCGCCATAATACGCATTGCGCGGGAACTTCTCTTTCTTCTTTGCTTTCGTCTCTGAAGGATTCGAAGCCATATATAGACTATCCCGCAAAAATTCTTAAAATCGACATTATTCATGTATTTATTTTCTGTTCACAATATTGACACATGGAAAACGTCCTGCTGGCTATGGGGTTGCTGCTTCTTTTTGCAAAACTGTTCGGCATTATTGTTGAAAGGTTCGGGATAGCTTCTCTTGCGGGAGAAGTCACAGCAGGCATAATTCTCGGTCCGGTGCTCGGGCTTATCACACTAAACGACTTCATGATAAGTTTCATGACCATAAGTGCGGCATTCCTGATGTTCATAGCGGGTATGGAGGCGAAATTTGAGGACATACGCGAGAATTCGTACCGTGCTGTTTTCCTGGCCGGTTTTGGCGGACTGTTCTCTGCCGCGCTAGGAATTCTTATCGGCATGGTATTCTTCAACGATTTTCTTGTTGGTATGGCAATTGGAACCGTGATAATATTTACTAGTAATGGCGCGCTTTT
>CAYITT010000068.1:0-4852 GCA_964366275.1 uncultured archaeon | reverse complement strand
GGAACGAACTATACAGTCATCACAAACAACAGGAATGTGACGAATAGCCAATACAGCGGTACGCAGACGTTCAATGCATGGATCAACACGGACACGAACAAGATAAAATCTATAGATTTTGAGTTCCATGTTGACGAGGTGACACCTTAATAATAAAGGCACAGCCATACCCCCTGGATCATTCGATCAGAGGACTTGCACCCTTGGCTGTGCTTTTTATATTTTATTTTTAAGATTTCAGTAGAGAGATGAAATGATGAAGACAATAAAAAACGGAGTTAACAGAAACGCTTCAGTTAGAGCAATTATACTTATTACGGCATTAGCGCTTGTCATGACCCCGGTTCATGCTACGCTTGGCGGGCAGAGATTCCCTAACGTGGACTGGAATGATGATAATATCACCAACGAAGAGATAGCAATAGCACAGTCGTCTTTCTCCAATGCAGGAGTACTGCCTGGCAGTCCGTTCTACTTCATGAAACGCTGGGGAGAGGATTTGCAATTAGCGTTTACATTTAATGATACAGACAGAGCGAAGCTTCGTTTAGAAAGAGCACAGACACGCCTTGCCGAACTAAAAAAATTAATAGAAGGGAATAAGACAGAACATGTAAGAGAAATCTCCGACGACTTCACGGAAGAGATGGGTAAATGTCGCAACTATACGTGGCTTTACAATGATTCGATCAAGAAGAATGCGATTGTTCTTGGTATAGTAAACCAGAACGCGCCGGACAATGCAAGAGACTTCATAGAAAGGGCATTTAATAACTCGATTGATGATGACGTGCGCGCGCGCATGCGCGCCGGGATGCGGGGCAGGGAATTCGGACTGCCGCCGTTACCGCCCAGGTTTGCAGACACCAACATCGGATCAGGCAGCGGAAGTAATAGCGGATCCGGCAAATACGACGATAACAGCAACGGCAGCGAAGATGATGATAATAGCAACAGCGGATCAAATTCTGACGATGATTAAGATTTCTCTGCCTGAATAATAAACCGGGTTTCCTTGAAAACAAGTTTTCCTTTCTCCAGTTTTTTCTGAAGTTTCATAAGAATTTTTTGATCTTTATCTACAGAAAAGTTTTCAACAACCCACGGTATGGCGTGCAAAAAGTAAACCAGGGCATCGATATCCTTGAACTCTGTTTTTAGTATACATCTCTCTGCTTCAACAATAGAAAAGCCGGCGACTTTGACGTTTGACAGCGTCCTGCGGAATACCGATTTGCCCGGTTTCCTGCCAAACGCTTTCACAAGATCGGCGAGATTGTCGCCGTCAACCTGTTGTGTCAAAAAAGTTCCTCCCGGTTTCAATACATGGAAGACTTCTTTTGCATTGAAAGCAGAATGGCGGTTCAGTACGAGGTCAAAATCGCATCCAAAGGGAAGACCTACTGTAAAGACAACCTTCACGCCCAGCGGTTCCAGTCGTTTTTTAGCAATAAGATAGTTCGGCCGGTAGCCTTCGGTAGCGACGGCTTTCCTGAATTTGAACGTCGAGAACAACTCGCCGCCGCCCGTTCCCATATCGATAACCGAAGAAGAACGCTTAATGAGCTGCCTGGCTAACTTTGTGTAATTCCATGGCGGTTTTTCTTCCAGTTTTCGTCCTTTCAGATGCGAGAAATCCCAGCCCTTGAATTTTTCCATGATAATTAGAAATGCGCGCCGCTGATTAATATTCTTGATTATAAAAAGTGTTTTCTAATCAATCTTAAAAGAGTTTTTAAGGTTATCGGATTTTTCTTGAAGTTAAGAATACTGTGTCAAAGGCATCTTTAGATTATCATGAAAAAACGCGTACTAGTAGCCGAAAACGATACACGGCTGTGGGAAGAACTGCAGACCGGCCTGAAAGACCCCGAGATCAAGGATTACGGGACTCATAGGGTCGTAAGTTCCGGGACTGTTGAATTCTATCTTACAAGGTACACAGAAATCGCGCAAAGACTCATCGACGAGATGGGTTTCGGCCTGTATTTTCTTGACAACCAACTGGATCTTCTGGCAGGCGGGAAAATATTGTCGCAAAATGCTCTGGCAGCAGCTATATCTGCCAGGAATGGCGGGCACGACATGGTATATAACATATCGACGCACGAGAACTGGCCATACCAGAAATGCGACAAGTCGGCTCCGGCAATACTAGGCATAACAGGTGTTCCTAATGAATGACGTGGAGAAATGCAGGGAATTGTACCCGGAACTCTCGGACTTGGAAATACATTTCTTCGACATGAAGCACAAGGGGTTCAGGGAAGAAAAGATGGCTCGCCGCGAAAGCAGGCCTGTAATATACCTTTATGACGAAAATAATTTCGCTTTCATATCTTTCATGCTGTCCGAAAACAGCTCGCCTTACAGCTTCACCGGCGGGCGCGTAACAATGAACGGCGAAGAGCTGCCTTTCGACACGGTGGAGGCAACGAGGCTTGGATACAACCTGCCGTACTTCTACCTGAGAGGATCTTCGTCGCCGTTTCACCCGACGCAGGACGATGAGGACATATTGAACACCAATTTCAATCCGCAGTGCAAGGGATGCGACTTCTGTTTCTATGGCTACAGGCAGGAAGGGGTCAGCAACATAACGCCTACGCAGGGAATAGAGCTTGTGCACGCTGATATCGGCAACCTTTCCGGGATAAGCGAAGTCGCCGTCGTGACGGGGAGGTTCCCGAACGAGGAGAAACTGAAGACGCATCTGGTCGAGGTAGTCAGGGAAGCAAGAAACATCGGCTTCAACGGCAGGGTCTTCTATATAGGTTCGCAGCTTGTTTCACCGGGAGCCATAAGAGAAGTCCTGGCCGAAACAGGCGGCAACTTCAGATATGCTTACACACTGGAAAGGTTCTCCGAAAGGGACAAGGTAATGCACGGTTCGAAAGGTAGAAAAGACACAGATGACATCCTCTCCGACATGGCTGCCATAACAGGAGAGGGGGTAAACGACCTACAGTACACTTATCTCGTCGGCATAGAAAATCTGGACCAGTTCAAGCGCGGGGCCGAGGCCGTCAAAGGATACGCCACGCCGCACATATCGATATTCAGGAAAACCGGGACCGGGCCGAACGAGCTTTCGCTTGCGCCCGATTACAGAAAACTGGGTCCTCTCTACACGTGCGAAATCAGGAGGTTCTACGATAACCTGTACGGAAGAAAGATGACCGGGAACAATCTTGCAAACCTCTGGCCGTTCCCGAGAGATAGATTCAATCTCGACCATTACCTTGACAAGGTCAGGGGCGATAACAAATGATAAACCTTGTCGTATTTTCGGGCTGGCCTTCTTCCGGGAAAACAACGATCGCGAAAGGACTTGAAAGCAGGAAAACCGGCTATGTGTCCACCGACGAGACAAGAGACAGGATTTATCCCGGGATGTTTCCACTTGACATCAAATACCCGTCCGGGTGGGAAGCCATATGGAAATCTGTGTGCGACCAGAGGGACGCGCATATAATGGCCGGAAACAACGTTGTTATAGATTCATGCGGCCAGAACAGTTACATAAGAGGCAAGTTCCTCTACGTTCTTGCTGAAAGGCCTTACGTCAGGAAGACGGTTGTTTTCCTGGATACCGACGAGGAAGAGCTGGTACACAGGGAAAGGCAGCGTGGCAGGGATATTGCCGCAATAAAAAGAATAAAGGATGCAATGCTCACAGACTGGGAAACCCCTTCACAGGAAGAATTTTCCGACGCCGGACTGGTTGTCTACCGAAAACTGGATCCCGTAGCAATAATATCGGATCTTATGGCGAGGCTTTTTGATGAGTGAAGTATGGACGGCCTATGCCGAAATCAAGAAACGCTGGCCACTGTACGACAAGATAGCAGTCGTCGAAGGCTACAACCACAGGGCTGTTTTTGCCGGGATAGTAAAGCCTTACTCATCGCCTGACAGGTCCCTTCTTGACATAGGGTGCGGAACGGCAGACCATATGGTCGTGTACTCAAGAGATTTTGGCAGGGTCATTGGAGTCGATTTCAACGCGACGCTGATAAAAGAAGCCGAAAGGAACACGGCAGGCCTGTCGAATACAACGGTAGTTTGCATGAATACGGAAGACATGCAACTGGACGGCGATTTTGATGTTGTAACAAGCGTATTCAATCCCATAAATGAAAAAACGATGAGGGAAGTTTCCAGAGTCTTGAAAAAAGGAGGCATTTTTCTGAGGACTTCGTGCGCGGGCGACTTCGTAAACTACGGCGGCAGGCGGCTTCTAAGGCCGCAGGATGTTGTCGGCAGAGGGTGGTACGCGAACAATGTAGAAAACTATGCAAGAGACAATGAGGTTGCGCTCGTCGCGGAAGCCGGACTTTCCGTTTCGGATGAAGCGTTCAAATGCATGAAATTGTTCTCAAGATTTGATGATTTTGTCGGTCATGTCAGGAACTCGGGACATTTCAGGCTGCACAAGCCGTACACGGAACTGACTGAATGGGAAATAAACCTGCTCAGGGAAAGGAGCGGCGAATTTTCCGTCAGATACGAAGGCGCGGATTTCTTCGCGCTGCCCTTCGATTCGCTGCTCATCGTCGCGCAGAAGCCGTCACATCCATGGCCAGAAGCTTCTTCTTCAGCCGGGGAAGAGTAGTGAAATGTATTGTCTTCATGCCAAGCGTTCTGGCAGGCAGCAGATTGTTTTTTCTGTCATCAACGAAGACGGTTTCTTCCGGAACGATTTTTGTCTTCTTCACAAGGGCAACGTAAACTCTTCTGTCCGGCTTGTAGAAAGACTGCTCGTGCGATAATATGCCGCCGTCGAACATTGAAGAAAACCTGTATTTCCTGCCAAGCTGCGGGTGGATATCGATATGGCTGTTCGACAAAT
>CAYITT010000067.1:0-4862 GCA_964366275.1 uncultured archaeon | reverse complement strand
AGGAACATCCTTCTGAGGCCTCTAGTCAATCAGCTGTCTGACAAGGCATGCTGAGTAGCTACGCCTCCCGTCGATAAGGGCTGAAAGCATCTAAGCCCAAAGCGACTCTCAAAAATAGGCAAATGGCGCCGGCAAGACGACCGGATATGGAAGCGGGGTGTAAGTACCAAGCTTCGGCGAGGTATTCAGCCCATGCTCTCCTAAGCCAATGCTAGCCTTTAAACTTGGAATGTCGCGGCATCCCAGGGGTACACAAAACACGTTACGACAAAATGGCGGTAAGACGTCAATTTTTCACGTGGTACCGCCTCAGACCTATGATAATTTTCTTTTTTATCATAATTTGATTAGCGGAAGCTATACTTATGGAAGACCTGAAGTACGTTATGATTGATACTGCCGTCCGGACACCTCTAGTCGTCTCAGACCAATAACAGGGTTATGAAAAACTATATATATCAGGCTAGGACATATAATTGGTTAACGTCACGTACTTGGAAGAGCGCGCGACGAAATGTAATTTGGGGTGTGGAGTATGAAGAAGATTCACTACTGTGGAAACGGCTTTAAGGGTCAGGTAGTCAAAGCCAGAGGAATTGCTTTCTGCGGATTCTGTGGAAAAGAGTTCCGAGGATAAGTTTCTTTGAAATTCATTTTATTTTATGGCTTTGACGACCCCTTTAGTCGTCTAATCGAAAATTATCATGATTGTGACCTGTCATCGGTTGCCGATTCTTGGTTTAACCAAGAGTTGAGGAAGCTCTGTCCACCTAGCACGGAAGAAAAATGCTCTCACGAGTTATTTTATTCCGGGTAAAGTATGGAAACGAGCAATGCAGACGTAAAAGTTTGTTAGCTCATCGCGGGCGGAAGTCCGCTGGTTGTGAACAGAAACGTATTGGCAAGACTGAGGTGCTGCTTACATGGTTGACGGAAACGTTAACCTGTATCAGTGAACTTAGGTTCACTTGATAGCAGGCAACACCTTTGATGTCGGTGGTAGCTTGCTACCGGCCAGATGAAACGGCATGACACATATGGGTGCAAGCTGCAATAGCGCTTAGATGAATACCGACCCCGGTCGGGTTCAAAGTATTGAACCCAACGACTTTGTCGGGACCGGGTACAGAAGACAGGCTATGGCAGGTCACAATAATTATTTTTATGGTTCTACTCTAGAGCCACACTTTGAATCTCTTTATGTAAAACATCTTGACCAGCTGTGCCATCAGTGCATAACAGAGAAGTATCACTGCAAGCCATGGGAAATATTCCCCGGCATCTTCATTTATTGGTGCTGCTATATTAAATGTTTTTACGTAGTTCAGGCACGTGCTATGTCAATGTCGCTGGAAATTAATCATCCGATTACTTTCAAAGTTCCCCACTGGCCCTGTGCCCTGTGGTTATATTTCGAGCAGTAGTAGATGAAATCGCCGGCTTTGTCCGCAGTAAACTCGACTGTCACAGTTTCCCCGACCGGGGTTTCGCTGAAAACAGAGAATTCGTCAATCTTGAAGTCATGCGTTCCTTTTGTGTTAGTAATACTGACCCTCACTCTGTCGCCCTTGTTGACAGTTAATTCAGTTGGAGAGAATCTCGGCACTGATTTTCCATCCTCCATGACGTGGCCTGACTGGATTGAGAATTCTTTCACAGTGTTGTTAGAAGTTGTATTTACGCTGCCTGTTGTAGTGCAGCCTGAAATCAGGACAGCTGCGACCAGAAAAATAGCAAGCATACCTTTGGAAATCATTACTCTCTATTCGAGGCGCAAGCTTATATTTCACTAAAGGCAACTGTAATTACTCTCGAACAGTGATAATTGTGGAAAACGCGACAAAATGGAAGATAGCAATCCTGATTTGCGCTTTGATTTTCTTGATTACGAGCTTACAACTCGGCCCGATTGCGGCCCCGAAAATAACGATAACAAATGATACGAGGGTGCAATCTGAAGAAGTGGAATATTTCGAGAACGCGAAGGGTTTTTTCGCGCGGCCGGTGCTGGACGGAACATACCCGGGTGTTATAATGATACACGAACGGTGGGGACTTAACAGCAATATCAGGGACATGGCACGGCAGCTGGCGTCTTTCGGATACAATGTCCTGGCTGTCGATCTTTATCAGGGAAACGTCGCGTCCACGTCGGACGAAGCGACACAGCTGGTTGCAGAGTTAAACCAGACGCTTGCTATTGATAATATGAAAGCCGCGCGGCAATTTTTGAAAGAAAAAGGCTCGCCTGTTTTTGCATCGCTAGGCTGGGGCTTTGGCGGCGGACAATCATTGCAGCTCGCCCTTTCGGGCGAACCTATAGATGCTACCGTAATCTATTATGGTAGTCTGGCAGATGATCTTTCCGCGATCAAAAAACCTGTGCTCGGTTTTTTCGGCGGAAAAGATACGACAATACCAATAACAAGCATCAACGCTTTCGAGTCGAAGCTCAACGAACTTAACGTCACGAACGAGATCCATGTTTATCCCAGCGCCGGCGGCGCGTTTGCAAACCCGACCGGATCCGGCTACGCTCCGCAAGAGACAGAGGATGCCTGGATTAGAACACTGGATTTCCTGAACAAGTATCTGCGGTCGTAGGGAAAGCTATATTTACAGGAAAAATAATTAATTCTATGCTAACCGATGCAGGAATACTTCTTATCGCTATACTTGCTTTAGTGAAGAGCGCGAGCTATGCGGTTAAATCGATCATTAACGTCGCGAAATATTTCCGGATGTCCGAGTTCTTCATAACCTTCTTCATCGCGGGTCTGATATCGATAGCTCCTGAACTGTTCATCGGAATCAACTCAGCTCTTGTTGGTGCCACAGACATAGGCCTGGGCACGCTGATCGGATCTAATATAGCAGACCTCACCATCATTGTCGGCGTCGTCGCACTCGTCGGACGAAAGATACCCATAAGCCAGAGCATAATCAAGAACGATTTACATTTTCTGGCTGCAACAAGCGCGCCGGTGCTTTTGCTGCTTGATGGCTCGCTGTCACGAATGGACGGTCTGTTCCTTGTGCTGATCTTTCTGGTATACATGTATTACTCGTTCAGGAACGAGAAAGTATTTTCCAACGCCCCGAAGAAAGAGAAAGAATTTTTTGTGAAGAATTTAGCAGTATTCATATTTTCGATGAGCGTTCTTTTCGTCTCTTCTCACTTCATAGTGAGTTCAGCGCTGGAGCTCTTTGACGCGCTATACATACCTCCGATAATAGCCGGATTGTTTTTGATATCAATAGGCACTACGCTTCCGGAACTGACGTTCTCGCTGAAAGCGGTGCTTGCCAAGCACAAACAGATAGCGCTTGGCGACATTTTAGGCAACGTTGCTATAGACAGCACGCTATCGATAGGGATAATCGCGCTGATATCACCAATAACAACTAATTTCACTGTGTTTGCGATAAGCGCGCTCTTCATGTCTTTTGCTGCGCTGCTCGTTGTGACACTTTTCACCAGCGGAAAGAAGATCACATGGAACGAGAGGTTTCTGTTATTTTTTCTGTATGCGCTTTTTGTAATAATACACCTGAAGAACATCCTGGGGGGATAAATGGTAATCGTAAAAGAAGGATCTTACTACATCCTTTACTCACATGACCGCAAACGCTTAGGCAAGTTCCGCTCGAAGAAAGCGGCTATCGCAAGAGAACGCCAGATACAATTTTTCAAACACAGGCGCTGAAAGTCGCTATGCGACTTTAGTCTCATGGGCTAAACAGCAGGGTATATTAGACCCGAGGACCAATGTTTATAATGGCAGATAAGTTAAATCCAAGAAGACTGGCCATTGGTATCGGCGCCTTCGCTGCGGTAATACATTTCCTGTGGGCAATTGTAGTTGCCTCGGGTTATGCGCAGGCACTGGTAAACTGGAAGATGAGCCTTCACTTCACAACGGCACCTGTGACAATCGCGGCATTCGATCCTACGAATGCGGTATTGGCAATCGTGCTCGGTTTCGTGGGCGGAGCAGTCTTTGGCTGGCTATTCGCGACAGTCTGGAACTATTCAGCAAAATTCAAGTAAACCAGCTGAATGTCGTGAGTAAGATTTGATTAATTATGAGGCTCGAATACGTTTTGCTTTTGATGATATCAGTACTTCTAACTGCCGGATGCACTCAGCAGGCGATTCAGGAAGACCAGCCAGTGCCGCCGGAATTCCAGGAAATACCAGAAACGCCGCCAATGCCTCCGACCCCTCCGCCAACCCAGACAGTGAAAGAATTTTTTCTGGAAGCGGACGACGACGGATTTTATCCAAGTTCTATGATAAATGTCACTAAGGGCGACACCGTGAAAATAACATTCACCGTCAAAACCACGAACACGTACTTTGCCGGGCTGGAAATACGCAGTGAAGCTTTCATGACAGGCCAGATACCCAAGGGACAGTCGAAGACCGTCGGATTCACGGCAGACAGGAGCTTCCAGTTCACTTCCCACTGGCCGTCTACGCAGGTGCTGAAAGCGATAGGCCAGGTCAATGTTATTTAGACTTCTTCCTGAAACCGAGAGAGCAGGAGTTTATGCAGAAACGCTTTCCATAGGATTCGTCGAAAACGTGGCCCAGGTGCCCGCCGCATTTCGCGCAGACAACTTCGATGCGATGCATCAGGTGACTGTTGTCTTCAATGAACTTCACCGCGCCTTTTTTGGCATCGGAAAAAGAAGGCCAGCCTGTTCCCGAATCGAATTTAACATTTGAATCGAATAATTTATTTCCGCAGGCTGCACACACATACATTCCACCTTTTTTATTATGGACATACTTTCCAGTGTTTGGCATCTCTGTTCCTTTCTCCCTCAGGATTTTGTATTGTTCTGGGGAAATGCAT
>CAYITT010000066.1:0-4884 GCA_964366275.1 uncultured archaeon | reverse complement strand
CGTTCTTTATCAGACGTACACGTACGCATTTTATCAGTCCGGAGTGTGGTTGCTTCTGTTCTACTACCCTCTTCTCAAGAACGATGCCTTTTGCTTGTGGCGCGCCCTCGAGAGGGTCTTTTTTCTTCTTTAACTGTAGTACCCGTATTCGGTAGTTCGACTGCTTCCACTTGAACCTTTTCCTGTCTTTTTTCAGTTTTCTCGCAGCAAATTCTCCTGCCATGTTATCACTTTACTCCTTCGTCCGTAAACCTTATAAATAGTTTATTTTACTTTCAACTCTTCAATATCAAACAGTCTTTGAAGAAATTTCGAGATTATCTTGATGTTCCTACCGCCTTTTCCTATCGCCCTGGCCTTTTCCGTCGGTTTTATTTTCACGTTTATTGACTTTCCGTTCAGGCGGAACTCCTGCACGCCCGGAATCGTGTTTTTTACGAACTCCTCGGCGCTTTCCGAATATTCGAGAACTTTTATGAATTTCTTAAACACGCGTTCGGCATTCTTTATCTTGACGCCGTTTTTCCCGACTGTTGAGCCGTATTGCCCCTTTGCAATTACAAAATAAATTTCATCCTCGTCAACTATTGCATCAACGACCGAAGAACCCGTGAGGTTCTGAAAAAGACTTATAGACTGTATTGCATTCTGGTCTAGTGTTACTTTCATTTTACTTTAGCTCCGCATACATGTCTTTCAGGCCTGCCATTGCCACAGGAAAAGGCTTTCCAAGCTTTGTTGCCAGCTGGTTCTGGTCGCCTTCAAAGACTTCTATTGTTACGTTCCCAAGCTTGCTGACCAGATCCTTGGGACAGTTTTTTGCAACTACAACCTTTTTTACCTTCCCGGTTTTTATACCCTTTTGTATTTCCCTGAAACCTATCGTTACGCTCTCTTCTTTTTTCATTGTTTCTTCAACCCTTTCCTCATTTTCTCCATGTCTACTGCAAGCTGCACCATTCCGGTGCCGACAGGTGCCATTTGTCCGAGCAGTACGTTTTCTATTATTCCTTCTAATTTATCCTTTTCTCCGTAGAAAGATGCGTTGACAAGATGCTTCTTTGTTTCTTCGAAATTGGCGCGAGCCAGTACGCTTGCTTTCTTGCCTGAAACTCCGTATCGGCCTATATCTTTTATAGTTCCGTCGAAAGTCATCATGTCGGACAGGAGCATCAAATGCCTGATATCTACATCCAGTCCCTGCTCGTCCAGCGTCTCTTTTGCTTCCTGAAGTATAACATTTCTCGCAGCTTCAACGCCAAGAACCTCATATACCTGATATATGTCGTTGGTTTTTGTCCTTGCCACGTCAACGCCGTCGATACGCAGTATTTTTTTCAAATTTGTGCCCGTCGTCTGCAGAACCCAGTCGTCGTCTGATTTTATCACAACTACGTTGTCTATTCCCTTGACGCCTTGCGTGTGAATCTTCAGCACTTTATTTTTTATCTTTCTCAAATTCTTGACATTTTCCTTCTTTGGTTTAATATAAATGTTCTTGCCTTTTGTTGTTGTATCGCAGTCTTTGATGTGTTTTTCAAGAAGCTCTTTCACGATGTCTTTCAGGCCTTCTCTCTCCAGTTCTAGTTCTATCTGGTTATTTACAAGGTCGATTGAATCGTAGGTAATTACGTCGCTGATATTAAGTGCTTTGATCTTGCTTGCTATGTCCTTTGCCTTTTCCTTTGTGTTGTAGTCAGGGAGCAGATAAATTATCATATTTTTCTCAAACGTCTTGCGTGCGTCGAATATTTCTATCAGTCTTGGCAGCCCGTGCGTGACCTTGGACAGTCGGTCGCTTTGCGACGCCATGGTATACGAACGCATCGTCATCTGTGTTGCAGGCTCGCTGATCGATTGCGCCGCGACTATTCCTATCGCCTCGCCCGGTTCATACTTATACTTCTCGAATATCTCTTCGAGAACTTTCAGCTTTTCTTCTTTCTTTGATCCAGAAATTCCGTTCTTTTTGCAGTAGTTCTCAAAATCTTCCATGATCTTTTTTGACAATACCATTAGAAACTCAACCCCATTTCAACAATTTGAGCAGTACCCTTGTACAAATCTCCTTTAGCCCCTGTAATTGATACGAAATCATGAAAAACGTTTCTTACGCTTTCTTCTTGCGCACCGCAAAACTCAACTTCATAATTGCCTGTCCATCCGTCTGGCATACTGCTGCAGCCAACAGACACGCTCTGAATTCCGAAAGAACCGTCAGGGTGCTGTGGCATGTCTCTTGCTCTTGCGTAAACGTTGAGCAGGTGTCTTGGATCTTCTTCAGATTCAAGAGTGTAGACAAAGCTCGGTCTTCCCTTAGCTTCAAAATCCATCGTACAATCGCTGAACTGAATAGCTGCCATTATCCTAACACCTTCTCCATGTTAACTATGCCGTTATCGCTCTTCGCTGGATCGACTCCGTCCTCGCCTGCGAGGAACTGGATTACGTGGTTTTTCGAATCTCTTACAGTTCCGTCGTATTCAACGCGCAAGTCCTGCAGCGCATTTACCAGTCTTCTCTCCATGTAACCCGAGTGACGAGTGTGCAGTGATTTGTCCATGAGATTTTCTCTCGAGTTCATTGCGTCGAAGAAAAATTCAAAAGGATTGAGGCCTTTCTTGTAGCCGTTGCTTACGAATCCTCGTGCATCCAGTCCAATATCATTGCGCTTGAAGTGCGACATTGTTCTCTGTACGAAACCTCTGCCTATTCTTTCCCCTTCCAGTGCTTCCTGTCCCACGAAACCACACATCTGTGTAAGATTAACAAAAGAACCTCTCGCACCAGTCACGGCCATGACAACTGAAGAGTTTAACGGTAAATCACTTTTGACGATATGGCCGGCTTCTTTTGAAGCCATACTACCCATCTGAAGTATTTTACTTTCTATTATCATGCGTGGCGTCATTCCGACAGCAGACTCAACTCTTCCTGCATGAAAATCTTTAATTATCTTATCAACACTTTCTTTGTAATCTTCGACGACTTTGTCCATCTTCTTTTGTGCCTTGTCTGAAATGTTGGTGTCGGCAATCGAAATGCTGAATCCTTTCATAGTGATGACCTTCAGTACCAGTCTCGTAATCTTGTCAAGAAACTCTCTCGCTACCGTATGCCCGTATTTGCTTTCTATCAGGTCTATGATCACGCCTGTTTTTTCGCCAAGCGCGTCGTCGTCAATAATACCCTTTTTCAATGATCCGTTCTTTATCACTACAGTCTCCTCATCCCATCCAGTGCTGTAAATAGATGATTTGAATTCCGCATTGAAGTCTTTGGGAAGAACCATGCTAAATATTTCTCTTCCTGTGTATTCGTCTTTCAGCTCAAAGTCTTCTATTCCTATTGCAACAAGCAGTTCTGCCGCCTCCTTTCTCGAGAATTTTGTGTCTTTCTTTGTGAGCAGATACGCCCCGGTTATATGATCGTGTTTGCACGCAATTATAGGCGATCCGTATCTTGGTGATCTTATGTGTTTCTCTGCCAGCATGAGCATCTCAGCTTCAGTTTGTGCTTCCTCCGTCTGTGGCACATGTAAGTTCATTTCGTCGCCGTCGAAGTCTGCGTTGTAAGGAATAGTAACTGCTAGATTTATTCTGAATGTCTGGTACGGCATTATGCGCGCTCTGTGTGCCAGCATAGACATGCGATGCAGCGAAGGTTGACGATTCAGTAGTGTTATGTCGCCGTCTATGAGATGCCTTTCTACCACGTAGCCGATGTCGATCTCTTCGGCAATGTCTTTCTTGTTCTCTTCCGTGATCTTTTTTCTCATCCCGTCGGATCGCAGTATATAATTGGCGCCAGGATGCTTGCTTGCGCCGTTAAGAATGATTTTCTTCAGCTCGTTGATGTTAATCGTGTTAACTTTGATCTGCACTGTAAGATCTTTTGCTATTGCTTCCGGTATGCCGACTTCGTTTATTGATATTGCAGGATCAGGCGAGATGACTGTACGCGCAGAGAAGTTGACTCTCTTGCCTGATAAGTTGCCACGGAATCTTCCCTCTTTCTTGCTTAATCTCTGTACAAGCGTTTTTAGCGCCCTTCCAGAACGATGTCTGGCAGGAGGAAGAGTTGATATTTCATTGCTCATCAGCGTGGATACGTGATACTGCAGGAGTTCCCAGATATCGGCTATTATGAAGTCAGGCGCGCCTATCTCTAAATTTTTCTTTAACCGCTCGTTGATTCTAACTACGTCAACCAGTTTGTGCGTCAGATCGTCCTCACTTCTCTCGCCTGTTTCTAAAGTTATGCTAGGCCTTACAGTTACTGGTGGTACAGGGAGAATTGTAAACACGAACCATTCCGGCCTGCCGCCGCCGCTCCTCATCAGCTTTACGTCTTCTTCTGTTATCCTTTCCAGACGCTGCCTTACTTCTTCGCTCGTCAGTTCGACCTTACCTTCACGATAAGATGTAGGCTTCTGGAATTCTATTTCTTTCTGCTTTTCCCCGCAGTGAGGGCATGTTGTTTTCTTCTTCTTGTAAATATCATTTATTGGGTTCTTCATCTCCTTCATGACTTCTTCGCTTACCAGCGGACGCGAACACTTTCTGCACGTTGACCTGAGCATCACGTAAATTTTCTTTCCGTACAGAGGATGCACAACCGGCTTGATTAGCTCAAGATAGCCAAAATGACCGAGGCACTGTCCTATCGTGCCGCCGCAGGTTCTGCATCTGAGTCCAGGATCAACGACACCGAGATGTAAATCAGTCAGTCCGCCGTCAATAGGATATCCGTCCGGGTCGTACAGCTCCGCGTGTTCTATTTTTATCGCCGACATTTCTTTGATCATTTTCGGCGACATGAATCCGAATTCGATGCTTTTTATTTTAGTCATATTATCATCATTCCTCTACATTTACCTTCGGG
>CAYITT010000065.1:4439-4894 GCA_964366275.1 uncultured archaeon | reverse complement strand
CGTATCGGCATCTACATCGGCTGTATCCACCTGACATAGAAAAACCTGATTAGGATCGTCCATAATCTGGAAAAATTCGGTACCGGCACTTGCAGCCGCATGAGACGCGGTAGTTCCCACAATCTGGGTGTCGCTGGCCGCAGACCTATCAATTACTCCTGCCGCCGTCAGTGTCACCAAATCCCATTTGCCGAGAGCCGTGTTGGCCGCTGCCAACTCGTAACTGTTGGCACGCCCCACTTCTCCGCCGAAAGAGTTAATGGGAATAAATCCCCTAGGTGCATCTACGATACCCGCCATTTTAACCTCCTACTAAATTGCTACTTATCTGTAAAATCGTCCTTGTAAGAATCTATAAGCTTTCCGCCACGCTGTCTTGAGTATTCCGTAGAAGAGTGTTTAGTTCTCCCTCTGGTACGAATAGAACTCATCAAGGCCTCTCTTTTCTGCCGATT
>CAYITT010000065.1:4110-4429 GCA_964366275.1 uncultured archaeon | reverse complement strand
TGATTAATTCCTGCCAAGCATCTAAAGGCATATACATCAAAACCATCTCATTTACTCTGATACAGCCATCTACGAAATTTGGCTTGCCGAAACCGTGTTCAGCTAAAATATATTCTTCAGTTTTAGAGAGACTGGTTAATATTCTCCAACCACTCCTATGTTGGCCTCCCCAGGCCCTAACACGATCATAAATACCCCAATAATACCTGTATTTACCGTTTTGATTGAAAGCGTCTAAGACGTTACGCCGTCGGAAGGAGAGCGGCTTTGTGGCGGCTTCATCCGCCTGGGGTGAGAGAACCTCTTTTTTGGGTTCTTT